>DATDRZ010000119.1:0-9708 GCA_035291465.1 Anaerolineales bacterium | reverse complement strand
GGTCCTGCTCACGGGGCAAATGCTGGCGCGCGGCCTCACGCCGGAGCAAATCGCCGCCGAGCGCGGGTTGGCCCCCTCCACCATCTATTCCCACCTGGCGCGCCTGATCACGGAGGGACAGGTGGACGTGAACCGCGTCGTGCCGCCCGACGTGCAGGCGCAGATCCGCAGGGCGATTGAAGCCGTCGGCTCGGTCGAATACCTCGCGCCCATCAAGGCCCGCTTGCCGGAGGAGATTGATTACAACGTCATCCGGTGCGTCGTGAATGCGTGGATGCGTGAACACGCCATCAAGCCGACGGATTCATCCCAAGATTCAGCGGGGAAAGACCGTGTTGCGCGGATCTATATGTTGGGCGAAACCGGTTCGCCGGAGGGTGTTCCTGAGCTGATTTCGGCTCTGGAAGACTCCGACGGCAACGTGCGCCGACTGGCGGCCTCGGCGTTGGGGAAACTGCGAGCCGTTGAAGCTGTGGAGCCTTTGCTTGCGCTCATCCAGCGTGAGCAAGGCTCACAAGCGCGGCAGTATGCGATTAAGGCGCTGGGGAGAATTGGTGACGAAAGGGCGAGGCCGCTCCTGGAGAAAATTGTGGCCGACGCGGCGGAGATGGATTACAACCGTGTGGCCGCGCGGGTGGCGTTAGATGCGCTGAGCCAGAAAGTTTGGCGCTGGCCTAATGGGTAGGTCGGCTTCCGGCAGGGTGATGATGGCGCCGCTGCCCAACAGTATCAACGGCAATCTTATGAAAGCCATGAATAGCGGCCAACCCCAAGTAGTGTATGGTTTTTGAAGCATCTCAGATCTCCTTGTATAGATTTTCTTCGTCACTACGCTCACCCATGACAGGCTCACGTTCGCCCGCCCAACAAATGTGCTGGAAGAAGATTCATTCTCATTGTGAAGTGAGCCGGCTAACGATCCAATAGGCGAGTAGGCGACGGATAGGGTTACCATAAGTTCTGTTCATTTTTTTCTCCTTGAATTTTTTGTTATTCGATCAGCAGGATTCCCTGCTGAAAAAGAATATTGAGTTATAAAAGTTTGCCTGCCTGCGCCAACAGCCAGCTCTCCCATCCAGCGATATTCTCACTCAAGCGCGCCGCGGCAACGATGGGCAGCCAGCGGCAATATTCGTCCCATCCGCCGGGACGCAGTTGGAAGTATCGGCGCAGATAAACGTCATGCAGGATGCGAATCCCGAAATTGGCAATCTTTGTTGGCTGGGTAGCCGCCATTCCGAGCGCAAGGATGGATGTGCGCGCTACGTCTGCCAGGGGACTGCCGATGGCCGCATCAATCCAATCAATGACGACCGGTTCCGGCTGGCTGAGCAGGATATTTCCAGGGTGAAAATCGCCGTGACAGAGACGGTCACCGTCGGGCATGCTTTCGAGCGCTTTGAGCGCGGCGGCGCGGGGATTTTCCGGCAGGGGTTTCGCATCCCGAATTTTGTGCTCCAGCCTGCGGCGCAATGGGGGGATGTCCGCTTGCATGGGCCTGGCGTGCATCCCGGCATGTAGTTCGGCTAGCGTGAGGGCATAGGAAACGATGCGCCACGGGTGTTTAGCCAGATCTTCCCCCATAGGCTCGCCGTCGCATTTTTGGTAGAGCAGGCCCTCCCGTCCGGCAACGCTGACAATCTCGCCCACAGCCGGGACTGGCAAGCCAGTAGCGCGGACGGCAGCCGCGATGCGGCGCTCGAAATTCGCCATTCCCGATTCGTAGCGGTCAAAATACAGTTTCAACACCCAGCCTGGCTCCCAGGCGTAGACTTCAGCCGTGCCACCGACAGCAAGGGGTTGACCAAGATCACGGTTCATATCATAAGAAGACGTTTCGTATCACAATAGGTGAGGCAAAAAATGGAGAAATTTCCTCAAGCACTCCTCCTGACAGAATGATCCCAAAATTCGCACCAGCCAGCACGGCGATATAGGCAAAGATAATGAGGTAATCGAATGCAAAGGCTTTGAGCCGTTTGGCGAAACCCGCATATTGGATGTTATTCGGAACTTCGTGAAGTGTTTCGATTGAGTTTTTCATCAGTACCTTCTTTTTCTTCAACGCCGACACTTTGAGGCGTTAGCGAGATAAGGGTCAATCTCAAATCACGGGTAGTGTCCCTGTATAGGGCAGGTAAGCGTTTTTGCGTGCGGAAAGCTCTGAAAAACAGGCCGTTTTGTAAGCTCAAAGGGCCACCTGCCCGTTATAGGGACACCACCTCATTTTGACCTTCGGCCAATACGGCTGTCGCTTTTGTAGAATCTTCGCTATTTATTGCTGGCACAGTATGTCCTCTTACCATTTGGAGGTGACAGCCACTCTTGGAAATGACTGTCACCTTGATGGAAGCCGTCCTATTTCGCTCTCCGCATCCTCAGGTTCATCGCCGTGTAAATTACACTCCAGCCAATCCCAAGCGTTGCACCCGCGATCAAGCCGTAGGCAAGCTCAGGATAAACGAACCAGATTGCCGGCCATATTGGAGATCCAAGCATCGGGGGCACGCCGAACAACCAGAGTAAGGCGACAGTACCATACAGAACCACCGTCAAGAGGATGTGACCTGCTCCCTTGTTTCGCCAGTACCGCCAACTGTACACAATGCCAAGGATCTGCAACAACGGTGTCAGCATAATGGTCCAGTAGAGGAAGCGTGAAAGGAAAGGCAAAGAAACAGGAGCTGGAGGTTTGCCGTTCAGCATGCCTGCTACACCTTTGGCTATTTCATCAACTTGATATAGTTGCTCAAAGCCGCAGGCATTGGCAAGCAGGACGACTCCCACGCCGCGATCAGGCATCAGGGTGACCATGGAATGGTTGCGACCATCACTCCCGTTGTGCCAGACAGTCGGTATTCCATCCCATGTACTTTCACCCCAGCCCATGGCGTAATGAGCATCCTCCCCCGCGGGAATTGCAGGAGCGTGCAGTTCGGCAATCCCCTGCGCAGAGAGAATGGCTGTATCGCCATATCGTCCGTCATTCAACTGGGCAATCGTGTAGTGTGCCATATCCTCAACACTTGCAATCAGAAACCCGGAAGGAAGGTGCGCGGGCGGTATAGGTCCTTCACTCACGAAAGCATGACCAAACATGTAATGGTGCCCTTCAGATAATCCGTCAGCCAGCGCGGGCGCGCGGGAGGCGTAGGAATGACGCATATCGAGCGGATCAAAAATGTGTTGGACCACATAGTCGCCGTAAGACTGCCCACTAACCTTCTCCACGATCAGCCCGGCAATGTTGTAGTTGAGGTTGCTGTATTGAAAGGTCCTCCCAACAGGCTGGGTGAGTTGGATTGTATTGAGGCCGCGCACCGTCTCCTCCAACCCTTTCTGGCTGGTCCAATCGCGTTCGCCATCTATCCTTGAGATACCTGTGGTGTGGTTAAGCAGATTGCGAACCTTGATCTTTGCGGATGCCTCTTGGTCGGCGAGTTCGAACCACGGCAGGTATGTTTGGACGGGCGCGTCCAGGTCTATCTTGCCGGCTTCGACCAACTGCATCACCGCCAGCGCGGTAAACGACTTGGTAACCGAGCCGATGTAGAAGGGCGTTTGTGGCGTCACGGCTCTCCCTGAAGAATCTGCTACGCCAAAGCCTTGCAGATGGACGATCTGACCGTCCTGGACAATGCCCAGCGCCATCCCGGGAATGCCCAGGTTATTCATCTGTTCTGTGACGTAAGCATCAATGGCGGCGAAATCCGTTTCCCCCTGCAACATTGGGCTGGCTTTGGCATTTCCAATGGTCAGCACAACCATCAGGGCCAGGCAAATTAGTGCCAAGAAAATTCGATAACCTTTGCGTGTGTTCATGGGAGTCTCCTTATTATTGAGGTGTCAATTCACCTGCCGACGTGCGAGGAGCGCCCGGGCGACGACGACCAGGAATCCGAACAGGCATAGCCATTCAAACCAGCGCCCAAACGCAGTGTAGAGGGTAGCAACGTGCCGGGTGGGAACCTGGGCGACCATCGTCCGGTCTGTCGAGCCGAAGTAGTCCGTCTGTGCCAGGACGCGTCCGTAGGGATCGACGGCGATCGACAGGCCCGCGTCGGTTTGTCGCACGAGGGACATGCCGTTCTCGATGGCGCGGAAGACGGCCATGTAACTGTGGATCGGGTCGATCTCGAGCCAGTCTTTGCTGGGGACCAGCATCAGACCCGTTCCGTTCCGTCCGCTCTGTTGGACGACGGCAGGAAAGTCCAGGTCATAGCAGATGACGGCCGAAAGCACGCCGAAGGGCGTGGCCACGGTCTGCAGTTTGCCGTCACCGACCCGACGGCCCGGCTCCATGGCGGCGGCCCCGTACTTGATGTGGTCCAGGACGATCGCCCCGGTCGGGTCGATCAGCAGGAGCTTGTTCTCATAGGGCTGAGTCTTATCGGCGGATCGGGTGTAGAGAGGGACGGCCAGGTAGATCCCGTACTGGCGGGCGACTTCCTGGGCGCGGACGACCAAGGACGCTACGTCCACGCCCCACTCTGCGTCTACCGCGCCCGACACCTCGGGCCAGACGATCACCTGGGCACCTGCCTTGGCCTCGCGCACAGTCTCGTCATAATAGGCCTCCCAGTGCGCCAGGACCTCCTGCTGGATGGCCGCCGGATCCGACATCCCCGACAAGCGCTCGGCCAAGGTATTCAGCGATTGGGCGGTGATCCCGGCCACCCGGATAGTGGCGCTGGATGGCGCGAGATTCAGGCGCACAAACCCGAAGATGAACACCACGGCCAGGACCGTCCCAAAGGCGGCCAGGCCTTTGAGGGTCTCACCGCCACGACCCCGGTTCTCCCAGGTCCAATTGGCGACCGAAGCGAACCATCCCATCAGGAACGTGATCCCGATCGTTCCCGTCACGGAAACGAGCTGCATGAGGGGCAGATTCCCGTACTGGGTGAAGCCCGTCCCACCCCAGGTCCCCACCGGGTTGGTGTGGATAAAGAAGAACTCGAGGGTCGTCGCCGCCAGCGGAAAGACGAACGTGCTCGAGAAGCCTCTGAGCCGCGCAATCATGAGCCGGTCGGCGAGATAGGGCAGACTCATCAGGAGTCCGTTGCCGACAACGATGAAGGGCCCCGTAGGGGGATTGAAAAACGCCCCGAACCCGATGAACACTGCCAGGATCCAAGCGGCGAGAACGAGGGGATAGCCTCGCCAGCCCTTGTGATCGCGAGCGTAGCGCAGGATGAGGGCCGGCCCGATCCAGGCGGCCAGCGGAGCCAGCCAGCGCCCCATCGAGAAGCCCACCAGCAGAGTCCCGGCCAGCAGCAGGGCGAGCGACAGGCCCGGTATTGTTGCGCGGGTCTCGGTGTTGGCATTTGCTGGTGATGTATTGGGAAGAATGGCGTTCATGGTGAATCTCCTTTGGGTTTATGGGTGTGTGTCTTGAATTACATACTAGCGCGCCAGCCCTCTCATATCTACTCGCTAAGTAGCAGGTTTATTAAGCAAAAGAGCCTATCTGATTCGATAGGCTCTTTTGGCTAGGGATGTAAGGCTGGTCGGCCTTGAAATGCCGATCCAGAAAATCATGTGATGTGCCAGACCCGTTCCCCCTTTATGATCTTCGCAATCAAACCCGGGAAAGCCTCGATGTTCAGCGGCTTGGCAATCGCGCCGTCAAAACCGCCGCTCTTTAGGAGCGATACTTCTTCATTGGTCACGCTGGCGGTGAGGGCAATCACCTTGCTCTGATTGAACTGCGGGTCGCCTCGCAGCATGGACAGCAATTCAACCCCGTCATAAGGTTCCATTTGAATGTCCAACAGAAAGACATCTGGCACCACACCGAGTCCCTTAACCTGCTGTACAAAATCAGCGCGGCTTTTCAGAACATACAGAGTCGGCAGTCCCATTATTCTTTCGACCACCATTTTCATTACCAGGATGCTGTTTTCATCGTCTTCCACATAAACCAGAACGGGTTTTTGAGAATTCATGGGGTAATCTCCTTTATTGCGTCGTTGACGGGCGGAAGGGCAGGGTAAAGAAGAACGTCGTCCCTTCGCCCATTTTGCTCTCCACCCACAGGTCGCCGCCGTGCGCCTGAATCAGGCTGCGCGAGATGGGCAGGCCCAACCCGGTGCCTTGCGAATGTTTAATGTCATCCGTCGCCTGTACAAAAGGCTCGAAGATGCGAGCGTGCATTGCCTGGGGGATGCCAGGCCCTGTATCCATCACGGCAAAGATGAATTCTGCCCCCTTCTTTTTCGCGCTCAGGGTGATGCTACCCTGCTCGGTGAATTTGATGGCGTTGGAAAGCAGGTTCAACAGTACTTGGCGGGTGCGCCGCCGGTCACAGGCCGTCAACGGCAGGTCGTGATCAATATCCTGAATGAATTGTATAGGTTGCTCCAGCCCGGCATTTTGTTTTTGCAGCAGGGGCGCGGCCATGTCAACCACCGCTTTGATCTCCTCATTCAGGTTCACATCCTCCTCGATGTACAGGTTCAATTTGCCCGCCTGTATTTTGCTGATATCCAGCACGTCGTTGATCAGTTGCAGCAGGTGTCTGGAACTGCTCAGGGAAGTATTCAACATGGTCACTTGCTCTTCGGTCACCGGCCCGGCAACCCCCATGGCGATCAGCTGGGTGAAATTGATGATGGCATTGAGCGGCGTGCGTAGTTCGTGGCTCATGCTGGCCAGGAACCGGCTCTTCATCAGGTCGGTGCGCTCCAATTCCTGCGCCACGTGTTCCTGCTGGCGGTATAACTGCGCATTCCGCACCGCAATGGCGATCTGTTCGGCCAGCGTGGAGAAGATTTGCGAGTCGCCCTCCTGGAAGCGCCCCACCGTCTCAGACTGCAGGTCAAGCACGCCTACCAGTTCATCGCCGACCAACATTGGGAAGGCCGCTTCTGCCCGCGCGTCCGGAAGGTGCGGATTGAAGAAGTGAATATCAGACTTCGTAATATCATTGATGATCTCGGCTTTGCGTTCACGCGCCACCTGCGCCACCAGACTCGGGCGCGCGGTGAGGTGAAAGGATTTTGCCTCCGACTTGATCAGCGCGCCTTCCTTGCCCGTACCTACTTCCAGCAATAGTTCTTCGTTCTGCTGATCGTATAAAAATAGGGAGACGTAGTACAGATTGAATCCCTGCCGCGTTTTCTCCACCAATTCCGGCAGGAGAATATCCATATCCAGCACGCGCGTGATCTGGCGCGATACTTGCGCCGCAATCTCCAGGTCGCGGGTGCGCTCGGCAATACGTTGCTCCAGGCTGGCCTGGAGTTTCCGCAGTTCCTGATTGGCGTCCAGCGCGCTGTGCAGGTTTTTATTAAAGATACGAATGAGAAAAAATAGACCAAATGAGTCTCCCAAAATGTGGGCAATCGTAATGGCCGGTGTCACAAAAGAAACCGGGGATTTATTTGTCAACAACCCATTCGCTTGTGCAAAGTAGAGCCCGATGGCAGAAGCTATGGAAAGTGCGGCAAATAAGACAACACCGCGAATTCCGGCTGTCACCCCGGCAATCACTATTATGGTGACGAAAAACAAGGCGTTGATGCTTCCAACTCCTGTGACGTTAATAAGAACAAAGGTCAGCAACAATATGCCGTATGGAAGAAAATAGGCCCCCACCATCGTGTAACCACGCCTGGAGAAAATAAAGCTAATTAAAGCGGCTACCCCAATAAGACCCTGGGCAACAGCAGATACTCGCAATGCTGTGCTGGCGAGATTCGAAGTCCCGGAGAGAATCAATATCAGAAACAGGAAAATGAATAAGCTGAGATAGACCGCTTCCATGATGGTTTTTCTAGCTTTATGCTCTTCTCCCGTTTGTTTGCTAAAAATCCTATTCATGGCACCTTCCTATTCTCTATGGCGACCTTCCGCGATAGTTCGTGTATCACCTGTGCGCGCCTATAATTGTATTCTAGCGCGCCAGCCCCTCTCACATCTACCCGCTAAATGGCAGGTTTATTAAGTAAAAGAACCTATCTGATTAGATAGGCTCTCTTGATAAAAAAGATGCAGGGCTTGTCTGCCTGTGTTTATACCAGATTGTTCTTTGCCGCCACCACCAACGCCTCCGAGCGCGTCCGCACGCCCAGTTTTCTGCAGATGTTCTCCACGTGAAACTTGGCGGTGGCTGGACTGACAACCAGTTTGGCCGCCATTTCCGGCATATTCAGCCCCTCCGCCATCAAAACCAGCACCTGCAGTTCACGGTCGGTCAGGTGAAAATTTACGACTGGCTGGGGCGGCGACACGAGCTGGGCGCCGACTTCGCTTGAAAAGACCATCTTGCCCTGTAACGTGGCGCGGATGGTTTCCGCCAGATCCTGCGCAAGCGAACTCTTGGTGAGATAGCCCACGGCGCCATTTCGAAGCATGGCATACACGCTCTCATGATCCTGGAAACTTGATAACACCAAAATTTTTATGGCGGGGAAGCGCTCATGCAACACTTTCGTGGCTTCAATCCCGCTCATTACGGGCATGACAACGTCCATGAGCGCGATGTCAGGTTGATATTGCTCGCACAGGGCAATTCCCTCCTGTCCATTCGCGCCCTGTCCAACCAGTTTTATGTCTGTTGTCGCGCCCAGGATCGCGTGGACGATCCTGTGCATTTGGGCATGGTCGTCAACGAGGACAACGCGGATAGGCTTTTGATCAGTCATTTGTTGCGGCATAAGGAAGCTCCAAGTATTAACAAGTTGCTATGGGTCGCCAACGCCGCGACGAGGCAAGTAAAGAAATGCGTTGGGTTGTTGTCGTCCTCGTCGAGGGAGAGCCAGGCGAGGGGGAAACCTCGCCCGGCATCCGATGCACGCCACTCGCTCAGCAGGGTGGTTTTCCCAAACCCGGCCGGGGCGGAAATGAGGGTCAGGGGGCGGGTCAATCCCTCGGGCAGGCGCGCAGTGAGGCGCTGGCGCGGGACGAGGTTGGGCCGCGCGGGCGGGAGGTAGAGCTTGGTGGAGAGGAGGGGGGTCCCATTAGGCACAGTTGGCCCCTTCCAAAGCCTATTTTAGTTTAGTTGGCTGTTCGGTGCTACCCGATGGGTCGGCCTGCCAAGAGCGAACACTGCCCAGTCAGGGATAGGTACCCAAACGTTTCTCCCGCTTTCGCCACAACCTATCTCCCAACCTATCGGCCGATAGGCGACAACCTACTCCGGCTGCCTCTATATAACGAGAGCGTCACATCCAATCGAACCCATTCACAGAGGCAAAAATGAACACAAACATCAAACTCGCTCTCGGCATCGTCGGCGGCCTGCTCTTGGTTGGCCTGCTCGGCGTCGCCATCACGGTTGCGCTGGCCCGTTCCGACGGCCAGGCGGTGGCCCAGACACTGAAGCCGGATGGGGGCCAGACGGCCAGCCGCATGGCCGACTTCACCTTGCCGGATGGCTATCGCGAAGAGTATGCGGTGGAGCCGGGCGGCTTCTTGGCGGTGGGCTACAACCGCGGCGATGGATACAGCCACATCATCCTGGTTCAGGGACCGAAAGGGCTGAAGGTGGATCAGGATGCGCTGCGCGAGGCGACTCCCAAGCCGTATGACTCGACCACCCGCGCAATCAATTCGTCTCGGTCAATGCGGTCAGTCATCGTCAGTCTCCTGGGCGCGGTCTGCCGGAATGTAGGGGATCAGGCCTTTGGCGTAAGCAATCTCTTGCACCTCGCGCGGCATATAGCGCACGTCCACAATAAGGCCATTCACCGTCAGCATCCACAC
>DATDRZ010000118.1:0-13342 GCA_035291465.1 Anaerolineales bacterium | reverse complement strand
CCGTATTTGTGCGCTCTCATCACCTCGAGCACCTTGGCGCTATCTTCCTCGGCCACGATAGCCACCAGCTTGCCCTCGTTCGCAATGTAAAGGGGGTCGAAGCCCAGCAATTCGCAGGCCGAGTCCACGGCGGGCTTGATTGGGATGGTCCCTTCGTCCAGCACGATGCCGACGTTGGATTGCCTGGCGATCTCGTTCAATGTCGTCGCCAAACCGCCGCGGGTGGGGTCGCGCAGCACATGGATGCGGCTGCTGGCGCTCATCATTTTTGCGATCAGGTCGTTCAGCGGGGCAATGTCGCTTTCCAACTCCGTTTCCAAGCCAAGGGCGCCTCGGGCGGAGAGGACGGCGATGCCGTGGTCGCCCAAGGTGCCCGAGAGAATGATCGCGTCACCGGGCTTTGCTTCGGCCCCGCCGATGTTCACGCGATCCGGCAACAATCCGACGCCAGTGGTGCTGATATACATGCCATCGGCGGATCCCTTGCCCACGACTTTAGTATCGCCGGCGACGATCTGCACGCCGGCCTCTTTGGCGCTGGCGCACATCGAATCAACGACGCGTGCAAGTGTTTCGATTTCCAGGCCTTCTTCGAGGATGAAGCTGGCCGTCAGGTAGAGTGGCCTGGCGCCCATCATGGCAACATCGTTCACCGTGCCACACACCGCCAGCGATCCGATGTCGCCGCCGAGGAAGAACAGCGGCGAGACTACGTGCGCGTCGGTGCTCACGACGAGTCTTGCATGCCCGTGTGTGGAAATCACAGAACCGTCGTTACCTGCCCGCAAGCTAGGGTTGTCCCATGGCTTCATGAAAGCCTTGGTGATCAAATCGTGCATCATCTTGCCGCCACTGCCGTGGCCCACCGTGATTCTTTCTTGGTGGGGCAGCGGAACCGGGCAGCTTAGTCCTTCGATGGTTGGTTTAACAATTTCACTCATAAGTTTTACCGATGTGCGAATATTGGTCAGCGGCCAAAGAGTCAGTCCACCTGCACTGGCCGAATACGCCAGTGGAGTCGATGCCAGAATGCGAATTAGTTCGAGATTGCTTCGTCCGCTGCTCATTGCTTCGCATGAGCGTGCTCCTCGCAATGACGGGTAGCCGAGAGGATCGAAGCGCGCTATGGCAGCGGCCGAACCTGATGAATTCAGTCACGTTGTACCTCGCTGGCCACAGACACATCGCGATATTGATAATAGGCCGCACAAGTACCTTCGGAGGAAACCATAGTGGCACCCAGGGGGTGCTGCGGTGTACATAGAGTGCCGAACGCCGGGCACTCATGCGGCTTCTTCAAGCCTTGCAGGATTTGTCCCGCGATGCAAACGGGCGACTCTTCTGATTGGATGCCGGCTACATCGAATCGTTTCTCGGCGTCGTACTGCGCGTACTCAGGCCGGATGCCCCAGCCGCTTAGCGGAATGTTGCCGATGCCGCGCCACTTGCGATCACAGACTTCGAACACGGTGTTAATTAATTTCTGCGCCTCCTTGTTACCCTCGAAGGTCACCACGCGCGCATAAGCATTCTCCACGCCAACCTCGCCGGCTTCCAGCATGCCCACTGCGGCCTGCACCCCTTGAAGTAGGTCTAACGGTTCAAAGCCAGTGACCACAATAGGTGTCTGGTATTGTTCGGCGATGGGCGGATATTCCCAATAACCCATCACCGCGCAAACATGTCCGGCGGCCAGAAAGCCCTGGACGCGGCTGTGCTCGCTGCCCAAGATGGCGTGCATGGCTGGCGGCACGCGCACGTGGGACCCCAGCAAAGAGAAATTCTTTAGACCCAGCCGCGCCGCCTGGAATACCGCCATGGCATTTGCGGGCGCGGTGGTTTCGAAGCCGATGCCGAAGAAAATCACTTGCTTGTCGGGATTTGACTGGGCCAGCGTGACCGCGTCCAGTGGAGAGTACACCACGCGCACATCGCCCCCCTCGGCGCGCACAGTGAACAGGTCGCGACCGGAGCCGGGAACCCGCAACATGTCGCCATACGAAGTGAAGATGACATCGGGTAATGAGGCGAGTGCCAGGGCCTTGTCGATTTGCTCCAATGGAGTTACGCACACCGGGCAGCCGGGTCCGTGCACGAGCTCGATTTCCTTCGGCAGCATCTCGTCGATGCCGTAGCGCCTTATAGCGTGCGTTTGCCCGCCGCAGATTTCCATCAGCGCCCAGGGTTGGGTCACGCTGGCCCGGATCTTTTCGACCGTCTGCTTCACCAACTGCGCGTCGCGGAATTCGGTCACATATTTCATGTTTGGATACCCCTCACCCCCGACCCCTCTTCACCAGAGGTGGAGAGGGGAGAAACCGCTGCCTCATGCGCAACACCAAGTTCGGCGTCGATGTCGCTGATTTCAAGCAAAACGGCCAGCGTTTCCGCAGCCTCTTTTTCGCTGAGTTGGCTGATAGCAAAGCCAACGTGGATGATGACGTAATCGCCGGCTTTGACCTCGGGCAGATATTCGAGACAAGCTTCGCGGAACACCCCGCCAAAGTCCACTTTGCCCATGCGCAAGCCGTTGGCTTCGTAGATTTCAGTCAATTTACCAGGGACGCCTAAGCACATGTGACCTCACTTTTTTCGTTCCTATTCTTACATAAGGTTTGGATTGTTTCCCTCACGTCGCACCACAGGTGCTCCTCAGGGCAGGCTCTGGCCTTCGGCCTTCCCTCGTCGCCACCAAGGTGGCTCGCTCGGGACAGGCTCTCGCAACTGCGGAAAGCAAAGCTTTCCTTGGTTTTCCTGGAACGCCCAGGCACATAAATCCTCACTTATCGGGCGCTGTTTGCTGCGCAAACTTGGCCGTGCGCCCTACGGTTTCAAATATGTGTGATAAGCCACCACGGCCTGCCCTAAGGCAAGGCCGCTGTCGTTGGCAGGTACCTTGTGATGCGTGTACACGCGGAATCCGGCCGCCAGCAGACGCTGGCGGGTGGACGTCAGCAGGGTCATGTTCTGCCAGACCCCGCCGCTTAAGGTCACATCCTCGATACCCTGGCGGCTGCGGATGAGCAGACATAGGTCGAGAGCCAGGTCAGCCAGCCCATTGTGAAACCGCGCCGCGATCTTGCTCAATGGAACCTGGCTGCGCCAATCGGAAAGCACCGAGCGAATAACGGGCCAGGGATCGATGCTTTCGCTGGCAATCACAAATGTGTAGGCTGCTGTCTCATGTGGATCTACCAGGTTTTCAAGCTCAATGGCTGCCTGGCCCTCGTAGGTCACATGGCTGCATACGCCAATCAAAGCCGCCACGGTGTCGAAGAGCCGCCCCATGCTTGAGGTTAGGGGGGCGTTTGTGCGCGTTTCCAACTGCCTGGCAACCGTGTGCAGACCTTGGGCACCTGCCGCCTTGACCGGTGGAAGGTCGGCTTGCCAGGCGATTCCCAGTTGGCGTAGCCAGGCCAGCGCTAGCCGCCAGGGTTGCTGCACGGCCAGGTCGCCGCCGGGCATGGCAACCTGGTTCAGGTGATACATGCGCCGGAATGATTTGTAGTCCGCCAAAAGAACTTCGCCGCCCCAGATCGTGCCATCGGTCCCATAGCCTGTGCCGTCGAAAGCCAGGCCTATGACCGGCTGCCCTGCCGGCAAGCTATGCTCGGCCATGCACGAGGCAATGTGGGCATGGTGGTGCTGGACACCGATAGCGGGGATGCCTTCGCGCTCGGCGCGCTGTAAGGCATATCGGGTGCTTAAATAATTGGGGTGCAGGTCATAGGCTAGCGCCTGCGGTACGACCCGGAAAATATGCTCGAATTGCCGGATACCCTGCTCGTAAGCATGTAAAGTCTCGTAATTTTGCAAATCGCCGATGTACTGGCTGAGGAAGGCATACTCATCCTTGGCTACGCAAAATGTGTTCTTTAATTCGGCTCCGGTTGCCAACAGGGGGGGAGTGGACCAAGGCAAATGGACGGGCATGGGTGCGATTCCTCGGGACCGCCTGATCGGGGAAATTGAGCGGGTCTCAGGTTCGATACGTATTACAGAATCATCGCAGCGGGAGTGGATGGGACGGTCGTGCATCAGGAAGGCCGCGGCAATATGGTACAGCGCGCGCTTGGCCTCTTCATTCTCCGTGATGATGGGTTCTTCGCTGCGGTTGCCGCTGGTCATTACCCAGGCGTCTGGGATCCCGTCCTCGCGTTCCAATAGCATAAAGTGGAGCGGGGTATAGGGAAGCATTACGCCGAGAGTGTGCTGTCGCGGCGCAATATTCTCTGAAATGGCGGAATTCTCGCGACGGCGTAGCAGCACAATGGGGCGGGAGAGATTTTGCAAGGCGTCCAGTTCGGATCGGTCCATTAGGCAATGTCTCCTGACCACTTCCGGGTCTGCCATCATCAGCGCAAGCGGTTTGTCCGCGCGCCCTTTGCGCAGGCGCAGCTTGGCAACGGCGTCTGAGTTCGTCGCATCGCAGGCCAGATGGAATCCCCCAAGCCCTTTGATGGCTACGACTTCTCCGGCCGCGATCATTCGGCGGACACTTCGTAACGCATCTTCTTGATCGTTGATGACTTCGTCCCCGATCTCCAGCCAGATGCGTGGCCCGCATTGGGAGCAGGAAACCGGCTGCGCGTGATAGCGCCTGTTAGTGGGGTCGCAGTATTCTTTGGCGCAAGCCGGGCACATGGCGAAGCCCGCCATCGTAGTGTTGGGCCGGTCATAGGGAAGATCGCGAATTATCGTGAAGCGCGGCCCACAATGGGTGCAGTTCACAAATGGGTAACGATAATGGCGATCCTGGGGATCAAATAATTCGCGCAGGCAATCGGGACATATGGCAACGTCCGGCGAGATGGGTTGGAAGGCTTCGCTGATGCTCCGTGATTCCTCGATATGGAATTCTGTGAAGCCATTCGCGGATGATGGCAATGTTTGAATTTCATCGATATGCGCAAGCGGCGGGGCCTGCGTGCGTAGGGATTCTACGAAATTCTGCAGGGCATCGTGCGAACCATCGACCTGGATATCCACGCCGGCAGTGGTGTTGCGCACCCATCCTTTAAGCTCAAGCCGATTGGCGAGTTGGTACACAAAGGGGCGGAAGCCTACTCCCTGGACGATTCCCTTCACCTTTACCTGCAAACCCACGCGTTCAGCCATTGCTACCCGATTAGCGTCCTGAGCCAGGTGTACCAGGCCAACAGGCCGTCACCCGTTTGGCAAGAAACCGGGAAGGTCAGCACGCCGTGATTCAGTGTTTCCACTCCGTGCCTGAAGTAGTCCATATCGAATTTGACATAAGGGTGCAGATCGATCTTGTTAATCACCAATGCATCCACCCCGCGGTACATCGCCGGATATTTATAGGGCTTATCATCCCCTTCAGGGATCGAGGCGATGAGCACATTTTTATGTGCGCCTAACTTGAACCCCGCCGGGCAGATCAGATTGCCTACATTCTCAATGATCACCAAATCGATGCCATTAAGGTCGATTTGATCCAGCGCGGTCTGCATCATCACCGCATCCAGATGGCATTCGCCTCCGGTGTTGATCTGCACGGCCTGCGCGCCAGCGCGGGCGGCGCGCTCGGCGTCGATGCCGGTGGCCACGTCGCCATCTACCACGACGATTTTGTAATCCTTGGTTAGTTTGCTGACCGTGCGCTCGATTAGCGAGGTCTTGCCGGCGCCGGGTGACGCCATAAGGTTGACAGCTAGGACTCCGGCTTCATCAAGCCGCTTTCGATTCTGCTCCGCCAATCGGTCATTAGCGCCCAAAATCTCTTCTACTACCGCGATTCGTTCAGACAAGGTTCGCCTCCGCCTTTTCTTTGGGATTAGTCTTTTCCACATCCAAGCCGACAAGCTGAAAGACGTCGCCGCCAACTACTTCGACGCGGTCGCTTTTGCACTTGGGGCATTCAAAGCCGGCGCCGTTGGGCCGGAAGCAGGTGTGACAGTCGCGGCATTCCAACTCCATGGGCACGCGGTGAAAGTGCAACCTGGCGCCTGCGGCCACCGTCCCTTTCGCGATCAGGTCCCAATAGAACTGGACCGACTCGTCGACGTAGGATGACAGCTGGCCGATCTCGACATGAATATCCGTCACACGAGCCGCGCCTGCAGCCTCTGCATGCTTTACAGCCAAATTCAGGAGACTTTGGGTCACAGGAAGCTCGTGCATTTTGATGATCCCTCCCAGTCCCCTTCGCTGCGTTTAGGGTCAGGGCAGGCTCTGCTGCAAGGCTGCTCCCCCTTCGCTCCGCTCAGGGCGGAGGTTGGGGACAAGCCTGCCTCCTAAGCCGTTTATAGTTTAGGAAGCAGGGCAGGTATCCTCTACGGGCAATTGCCACAAAAGGGCTGGGACAATCACTAGCAATTTGCGACTGAATTTGTGGATGAAATGCCCCACCTACGGGGCATTTGTCCCTATTTTCACAACCCGGTAGTTGAGCATAATTGCTGAGGAGGCTCTGCAAAAATCGATGAGTAACCCTCTCAAACCACGAATTTCTGGCCCGATTTCGCATAACGGCCACAACGGTAAGGTTCCCGCAGATATTGATATCGCCCAGGCGGCGAGTCTGCTTCCTATCCAGGAGATCGCCGAGCAAGCTGGCCTTCTCCCCGAAGAGCTTGAGCTTTACGGCGACACTAAAGCCAAGGTTAGTTTGAGCGTGCTTGACCGACTTCAAAAAGCTCCATTTGGCAAATATATTGATGTCACTGCCATCACACCGACACCGCTTGGCGAGGGCAAAACGACGACTACCATTGGCTTGGCCCAGGCGCTGGGCGCCCAGCTTGGACACCGCGCCTTTGCGTGCATCCGCCAGCCCAGCCAGGGGCCAACTTTTGGCATCAAAGGCGGCGCCGCTGGCGGCGGCTACAGCCAGGTGGTGCCGATGGAGGAATTCAACCTCCATCTCACCGGCGATATCCACGCGATCACCGCGGCCAACAACTTGTTGGCAGCCGCAATTGACGCGCGCATGTATCACGAGTCGCGCCAGAGTGATAAGCAGCTTTTCGACCGGCTGATGCCGGTCAAAGGTGGAAAGCGAAACGTAGCTTCTTCGATCCGTCGTCGCATGAAGCGACTGGGATTCGATACTGAGGATGTCGAATCTCTCAATGACGATCAACGGCGACAACTTGTTCGCCTGGATATCGACCCAAGCACCATAACCTGGAGGCGGGTCATCGATACCAATGATCGCTTCCTGCGAGACATCCGCCTGGCGGATCCAACGGATGACGCCGCCATTACACGCGAGTCGTCCTTCGACATTACTGTTGCCAGCGAAGTGATGGCCATCCTGGCTTTATCCAGCGACTTAGCCGATATGCGAGAGCGCTTTGGCCGCATTGTGTTCGGCTTGAGCAAATCCGGTGAGGCGGTAACAGCTGACGACATTGGCGCGGCTGGCGCCATGGCGGTCTTAATGCGTGACGCCATTAAACCCACCCTGATGCAGACCCTCGAGGGCACACCGGTGTTCGTGCATGCCGGTCCCTTTGCCAACATCGCTCATGGGAACAGCTCCATCATCGCTGATCGCATCGCCCTGAAGCTGGCTGATTACGTGGTCACAGAGTCCGGCTTTGGCGCGGACATCGGCATGGAAAAGTTCATGGACATCAAATGCCGTTATTCCGGCTTGAGGCCGGATGTCGTTGTTCTAGTGGCCACCGTGCGCGCGTTGAAGATGCACGGCGGCGGACCGAAGGTAGTTGCCGGAAAGCCGCTAGACACAGCCTACACACAGGAGAATCTGGATCTCTTGCAAAAAGGCTTGGGGAATCTGCGGGCTAACGTGGGCATCGCTGTTGGGTTTGGTGTGCCTGTCGTGGTTGCAGTAAACAAGTTCCCAACCGACACCGAGGCAGAACTCGAAATGGTCAAAGAAGCTGCTTTGCAAGCCGGCGCCGCGGGCGCAGCCATCTCCAGCCACTGGGCAGATGGCGGAGCGGGGGCGGTCGCGCTGGCCGAAGAAGTCGTCAAGGCAGCCGAGCAGCCCAGCGAATTTGAGTTCACCTATCCACTCGATATGTCGATCAAGGATAAGATCGAGCGCATCTGCGGGAGAATCTATGGCGCCGATGGCGTCGACTTCTCCGCGGAAGCCGAGAAAAAGATCGAAGACTATACGCGGTTAGGCTTTGATAATTTGCCCATCTGTATGGCAAAGACCCATCTTAGCATTAGCCACGATCCAACGTTGAAGGGCGTGCCCAAAGGGTTCCGCGTCCCGGTTCGCGACCTGCGAGCCGCATTGGGCGCCGGCTACCTGTATCCCCTGGTGGGTGAGATGTCAACGATGCCGGGATTGTCCACGCGGCCGGTATTCTTCGATATCGATCTGGATTTGGAAAACGGAAAGGTGTTGGGGCTTTCATAGCTAATCGACTAGCAGCTAGAAAATAAGGCGCCTGCAGGCGCCTTATTTTTTTAAGGTCGTTTGGGGCGGTTCAGGATTTTTCGAAATCTTCTCTAATTCATCCAATCCACGTTTCAGGCGCGCTAGCACCGTATCTCGCCCCACGATCTCCATGCTCTCGAACAGTGGTGGGCTGATTTCCTGGCCGGTGACGGCGTTGCGAAGGATACCGAAGAATTGGCCTGCCTTGAGGCCGAACTCCTCGGCCACCGCGCGCATGGGCGCTTCGGCATTAGCAGCGCTGAATTCCGGTAACACCTCGAGGATCTCTACCCCTTTGCGCACGGCTCTCGCCGATTGCTCTGCGCTCATGTCCTTGCCAACAAGCATCTCGACCGGCGGGGCGATCTCCTCTTTGAAGAAGAAACCCGCCAGTTCCGGGCCCTCGTCAAGAGTCGTCACGCGCGTCTGGATGATGGGAATGATCGGCATCAGTTGCCCGGCATCAACCTCGAACCCGGCTTTCTTAAAATAGGGAACAAGCCGTTTGGCAAGCTCTTTTTGGGGAAGGGCGCGGATGTGCAGTCCATTGAAATGGTCCAGTTTCTTAAAGTCGATGGCAGCCGGGGATGGATTGAGGCTTTCGATATCGAACTTCTCGACCAGGTCTGCCATCGTGAAAAACTCCGTGTGATCATCGAAGCTCCACCCCATCAGCGCGATCCAGTTCACCACGCCTTCGGGTAGATACCCAAGATCAGCGAAGTCTTTGACAAAGATCGATTGACCCGTGAGTCGCATTTGTTCTGTTTCGCGCTTGCTCATCTTGCCTTTTCCGCTGGGTTTGAGGAATACGGAAAGATGAACCCAAATGGGCTGTTGCCAGCCAAATGCTTCATAGATGTGCGCGTGAAGCGGAAGGCTGGGAAGCCACTCCTCGCTGCGCAGGACGTGGGAGATCTCCATTAGATGATCATCCACCATGGCTGCTAAGTGGTACACAGCATGGCCATCAGATTTCAACAGCACCATATCATCGATCTGGCTATTCTCCACAGTGATTGCGCCGCGCAGTTTGTCGGCCACAGTAATACTCCCGTCTTTTGGCGCCTTGAAACGAACAACATGACTTTCGCCATTCTTGGCGCGTTGTTTCGCTTCATCAACAGGAATAATCCTGCACTTGCCCGAATAGTGTGGCTGCTCATGCCGCTTCTGCTGACCCTCACGAACCACTTTCAATTCTTCAGTTGTGCAGAAACAATAGAAGGCTTTCCCCTTTTCGATAAGCTCCTCGGCGTGTTTGCGGTAAATATCTTTGCGTTTGGATTGGTAATAGGGTCCATGGGGTCCGCCGACGTCGGGGCCTTCATCCCAGGCCAGACCCAGCCACTTCAGGCTGCTGATTAGATCTTGTTCAGCATTCGGGTCATATCGCTTTTGATCGGTATCTTCGATTCGCAGAAAAAACTTGCCGCCAGTTTGTTTGGCTAGGAGAAAGTTATAGAGAGCTGTACGGGCGCTGCCCAAATGGGTGAGCCCCGTGGGGGAAGGCGCAAAGCGCACCCGCGTGGGCTGCTTCGATGTTGCCATGTCATGGCAAATGATACACCCTAAGAGAAGTTTAGGGCGCGGTGGCGGGCAACGACGCTCTCCACCAGGCCGATGCCGAACATGAAAGTCAGCAGCGAAGAGCCGCCGGCGCTGATGAAGGGCAGCGGCAGTCCGGTTACCGGCAGCAATTGGATATTCATTCCCACGTTTACGATGGTATGCAAAGCAATACTAACGGCTACTCCATAAGCGATCAGGGAGCCGAAGGCGTCCTGCGAAAGCTGGGCGGCGCGCACGCAACGCCATATGATGAAAAAGAGAATGCCCAACACAGTGATGGCGCCCACAAGTCCGAACTCAGCCGAGATGGCCGAGAAAATGAAATCATTGTGCCGCACCTTGAGGAATCGCAACTGCACCTGCGAGCTTTGCCCGTAACCCTGGCCGAGCAATCCACCCGACCCGATACTGATCAGGGATTGCGTCACGTTGTAGTTGGCTCCGTATCTGGCTTCGGGGTCGGGAAAAAGGAAACTGATGACTCGTTGCTGCTGGTAATCCTGCAGGAATGGAAAACCAATGATTACGATCAGCAGGCCAACGAACATAAAGGTGGCCAGATGCTTGAGCTTCAGTCCGCTGGCAAACAGCAGCGAGAACCAGACAGTCATTAAGACAATGGAGGTGCTCAGGTTCGGCTGCAGCAAAATTAATATGGTCAGCCCTAAAGTCAACGCGGCGCTGCGGGCGATCCATTTGAGATCATGCACCGCATCGCGGTTGCGCGCAAAATAATCAGCCAGGATGATGATCATCACAATCTTAGCCAATTCCGAAGGCTGGAAAATGATCAAACCGACATTCAGCCACCGCTGCGCGCCGAAGGCTTCCGTTCCGCCAAAGACCACTATCACTCCCAGAAGGAGTGCCAGAATGACGTAAAGCACGCGGCTCACGGAAACCCAAAGGCGGTAATCCAGGGTGGCTGCAATCAGGATGATGCCAACGCCGGCCAAGGAATACGTGATCTGGCGCCCGAGGATATCGAGCTCAATGAGCTCGGCATTGCCTGCGATAGCCGAGCTGATCATGGCGATGCCGAAAGCAATCAGCACAGCCACGGCGCCGAGCAGCCAGAAGTCGAAATGACGCCAGATGGCGGTTCTCATAGCCCCTATCCTATCTCAGGGGAATTAATAGTGCTTAAAGGTCGGGAAGAGGCTGGTCGATTCGCTTTAGCGGGATGTCGGCTAGCAGGCGCTGGGCACGGCCGTCCTGGGTAATTTCCAGGCGCACGGCGGCGCGGTCAACGTCGACGTGACGCGAGATGACCTCAATGAGTTCATCGCGCAGTGTTTCCATTACGCCAGGCGGCAGTGAGCTGCGGTCATGGATCAAAACGAGCCGCAGACGCTCCTTGGCGGTTTGCGCGCTGCGGTTGCGAGGACTGAACAAGCTGGCCAAGCTACGCATGTTTGCTTCCCACACGGATCATCTTGGAAAGGCGTCCGAATAGTCCTCCAGCACCGTCGGCGCTGGTAAAGGCAACTTCCTGGCCCGCTAGGCGTTTGGCGATATCGCGCAATGCCTCACCAGTTTTACTCTTTTTTTCGAGAGCGATCGGCGATCCGCGGTTGGTGCTAACGATGACGGCTTGGTCATCGGGAACGATGCCAATCAGCTCGACGGCCAGCAGCTCCAGCACATCTGCAACCGCCAACATATCGCCACGCTCCACCATGTCCATGTTAATGCGGTTGATGACCAGCTTGGCGGGGCCTTTTTGCTCGGCTTCAACGATGCCGATGATACGATCCGCATCACGGACCGCCGAAACCTCGGGATTGGTGATAATGATGATTTCGTCGGCCGGCGCGATTGCGTTCTTGAAACCGCGTTCGATCCCGGCAGGGGAATCGATGATGATGAAATCGAAATCTTTGCGCAGCTCATCACAAATGCGAACCATGTCCTTGGGAGAGACCGCATTCTTGTCGCGCGTTTGGGCGGCCGGGATTAAGTAAAGATCCTCCAGCCTTTTGTCGCGGATTAAAGCTTGCCGCAATTTGCAGCGGCCTTCCACCACATCCACCAGGTCATAAACGATCCGGTTTTCCAGCCCCATGACCACGTCCAGGTTGCGCAATCCAATATCTGCATCGATGCAAACGACTTTGTGACCCAACGCCGCCAGAGCGGCTCCAATGTTTGCTGTGGCGGTAGTTTTACCGACACCGCCTTTTCCTGAAGTAACAGTGATTACTCGTGACATTTTTGGCTTTCAGCCACTAGCCTTAGCTATTCCTTCGGCATTCAGCTATTGGCAATCTCCAATCTCTGGTCTCTATCCTCATTAACAAATAACCTATCTTGGGATCCATTCTTCGGCAACCACAGATCCATCTCGCACAAACGCAACCTCTGGCCGTGGTTGCCCGCGTTCTGCGGGCGGTATGGCGATGTGACCTGCAATTCGTAACTGCGTAGGCGCCAAATCGAGTGCGCAAACTACGGCGCTTTCGTCGCCCTCGGCGCCGGCGTGCACCAGGCCGCGCAATCGACCCCATACCACAATATTGCCCCCGGCCAGGATTTCGGCGCCCGGGTTTACATCACCAATCACGGAGACATGGCCGGGATGAGCTAAACGGAAACCGGAGCGAAGGGTTTTCTTCAGTAACACTGCCCCTGCATCAAAGGCAATGGCGAGATCTTCTTCCCGTATCTCACCTTCATCAAGATCCGGCTCGGGCTCTGCCTGATGGATGCGCGTCGCCAGCCCCATGGCCTGAGCGCTTTGTTCAGTGAGCGGCGAGCGGCTGACCACTCCCCAAAGCGCAAAGCCTTGCTCGACCAGTTGGTCGCGGAGCCTCCCCATTGCTGCGGCATTGATGTCATGCGCTTCGACATCGAGGATCAATTTGGCGCCTTTGAGGAAATCGCCCTGGCGGTTTATTTCTGCATATAGGGCTTGCTCTGCTTCCAACCAATCGCCGTCGCTAATTGAAACCAGCAATCCCTCGCGAATCCCTTTGATCTGGACTTCGGGGCTCATCGACTCCTCGATTGGCCAGTATAGCATCGGGCGAAATCGACCGCTATCGATTTCCTAATTCAGTATCAATGGCCTTGATTTCGAAATAAGCGTCGAGCACCTGGCGCACAATGGGCGCAGCAACCGTGGCGCCTTCTGTGCCGTTATAAACGAAGGCAATTACCGCGATTTCCGGATTGTCATAGGGTGCGTAAGCCATCGTCCAGGCATGGCTAGGCCAATTGCCGTATACACAGTTCCCTTTTGCGAAAGCAACTTCGTCGCAATATTCCGCCGTGCCGGTCTTACCCGCGGCGGCAATGGGGAAGTCGGCGAATTCGTCAGCCAGAGTCCCAAACTGGACTGCGCCGCGCATGCCTTCCTGCACCTTTTCGATCACCCATGGCTGTACG
>DATDRZ010000117.1:0-4365 GCA_035291465.1 Anaerolineales bacterium | reverse complement strand
TGTACATATGTACCACTAGGAGCGTGGATGGAGATTACCGTCGATGCGTCTGTTTTAATTGCCGTCATTGTCGGGGAAGCCGAAAAACCTGCCTTAATTGAATTGACCCGCCAGGCAGACCTCATTGCCCCGGCCTCAGTTCATTGGGAAATCGGCAATGCATTTTCGGCCATGTTCAAACGACAAAGATTAACTCTTGTCCAGGCCAAACAGGGCATCGAGATTTACAGGCAAATTCCCTTGCGTTTCGTTGACATTGAATTGCCCGATGCATTGGAATTGGCCTTTGAATTGAATATCTACGCTTATGATGCTTATGTATTGCGCTGCGCGGCCAAATATCGTTCTCCCCTGTTGACGTTGGACGCTCCATTGGGTGAATTGGCAAAACAGAAAGGCATTAGCGTTTTGGAGGTGAAATGAAAATCTATACATTTACGGAGGCCAGGGAAAAACTGGCTTCCCTCCTGGATCAAGCCGCGCGCGGTGGAGATGTTCGCATTAAAAGACGGGATGGAAAGGTGTTTGTGATTAAGATCATCAAGCGTGCCGATTCCCCACTGAATGTGAAAGATTTGAAGCTAAATCTGACCCGTCAGGAAATCCTGGAAAGTATTCGCCAAGGGCGAAGGGAGCATTAAGGCCATGGCCTCCATCTGGAGGACGAGGTTATCACCCCTGGCGCAAAAAAGCCATTTCCTCGTTCTCCTTAAACAGTTGGCGGGCCTATTTGATTGGATGCGCGTCTCGTCTCAACCGCCAACCGTAGGTGTAACCGCATTCTCCACACGGATAAAGAACACGTTGGTCTGCGCCGCGTTGTCCTCGTCCGGCACCCCTAGGATCACCAGGCCGGTTTGGTTGTTGGCGCTTTCCTTGATGAAAACGCAGAACAATCCGTTGAAACCCTGCTCGCTGGCGTCCAGGCAGGTATCCGTTTCCGCGCTCTGCCAGCCGCTGGCAGCCATGCGCTCGTTGGTATAGAACGCCTGGATATCGGCGTTGCTCGCCGCGGTAGTAAAGGCGGCGTAGTCACCGCTGCCCGTGCCGCCGGCCATGGCGGTCATATAGGTTTGCAGCATCACCCGCGCCAGCAAGGGCACCTCCAGGTCCGAGGCGCCCAGCCCGTCCATCTTGGGCACGTCGCTCCACAGGTCGCCGGTAAGCCGCAGGCCGCCGCCGCCCGGCAGTAGGCTGGTGACGCTGCAGGCGAGGGAAGCCAGCACGACGAGGCTGATGGCCATGGTGAGTTTGATTCCGTTCTTCATTCGATCTCCTAAGGCGAAGTCAGTTTCGCCGCAGAATACACCGGTTTGGTTTTTGTGTCCAATGAATGGCCATCTGAATCCGACCCCATCCCCAACCCTTCCCCTTACAAGGGGAAGGGGGTATGCTGTTTTGGCATAAGCGGTAAAGTGGGCAATCGGACCCTTCCACGCGATTTGAAGGACCGGCTTATCACCGTCGCTCGAAGAATGCGTGCCGAACCAACTTTGGCGGAGTAGCGCCTCTGGCATTACCTTCGCGAACAACAGCTGGGTAGGTGGAAATTTCGAAGGCAGCAGATAATAAATAGATTCATCGTCGATTTTTATTGTCCCAAAGCAAAACTTGTCATCGAGGTAGATGGCAAGATCCACAAGAAACAAAAAGCCTTGGATGAGGAACGCGATGCTTTCTTACGGGATATTGGGTACCGCATGATGCGTTTTGAAAACCACGAGATTCTCACTAACGTGGCCAGTGTGTTGAACAGAATTCACGCCGCATGCGCCGAAACAAGATCCGATAATCACCAACAATCCCCCTTCCCCTTTCAAGGGGAAAGGTAAGGGGATAGGGTTTAAATAAAACAAAAAGCCGCCAGAACGCCTGACGGCTTTTTGTGGATCAACTGATCGTGATTATAGGCCTTCCATCATATTGCCCAGGGCCAGCAGCACAAAGCCGACCACCAGGAGCCAGAAGGCGTAAGCGGAGACGAACGGAAGGGTGACGTAGGTCCCCACGATGCCCAATACCCCCAGAATAACGGCTACCCAAAACGTGAGTTGTTTAGGTGCAGATAAGTTCATTTCGATCTCCTTTCACTTAAGAACACAGTACACCTAAATGGGTTGGGTTGGCAAGTGGAAAGCGCATATCGATTTTGTAATGGCGGAAATGCGACGTTTCAAATATGCGAATAGATGGAAACAATCGGTTAATCGATTAACCGATTAACCGATTCGATTATTCGAGGCATGCCCGCTAATTCGAACAGGAATCGCCGCTCCATACCTTCGTAGAAACTCCACCCGTGACATCCAGATCTCCGAGCGGCGCAGGCCCAGCAGGTTGCCTCCCCGCATGCTGGCCGGGTTGAACGTCCGCATCAGCAGCCAGGAATAAAAATTCTTCCACAGTTCCGCGAAACGGCCTAGCGGATGGCGGTAGGGCGTCACCGTGAATCCCAGGCGCCTCATCAGCCCTTCGCCGCCCCCGGGGTTGCCAGGCAGGATCAGCGTATTAGGGCCGCCGACGGCCTTCACGTCCGCCAGCCGCGGGTCCGTTCGCAGCTCCGCGGCGATGGCCTTCAGCGACCCTTTCAGCATTCGATGGACCCCGTGCGCCCAGGCGAAATCGGGGCCTGCTACCGGGATCCGCGGGATGTGCTCGTTCCACAAATGCAATTCCAGATAGAGCTCGCCTTTCTCCATCTGCCCATCCGGCAGTGGCACGCTATGCGGCGCCACCTCCAGGCTGAGCCGCAACATGCATTGCGAGTCAGCCGAAAACTCATACACGCCCTGCATGGCGCGCAGGCCTTCATCCAGTCTGCGGATTAGGTAACGCAACGCATTCTCCTGAGATTCAATAGTAAGGGATCGGAAAAGCAAACCACAAAGCCACAAAGATCACAAAGGGATTCTAATTGGGAAAGATGTCGATTTCACTTCTCGTTCCCACGCTCCGCGTGGGAACGTATCTGCCGGCGCTCCGCCGGTCTCTGCCGTCTTTGTCACTCTGAACCGCCGGACGCTGCGCGGCTGGCGTGCGAAGAATCCTCCCGGAACGCTGCCCGCAAATCAACGCCCAGATTGCATTCCCGTCCCATCCATTGGCATAGTTTCGGGCGGCCTCTTCGCGGCACACGGCTTGTAGTGGCAAGCCTTTGCTGGCTCAGAGTGACATAATAAGACGAGGAGTTCAAAAAAACAGGGCGGCTCTCCTGCCCTGTTTTTTTTGCGAGACTCGACTGCGGCACCGCATGCCGTGTCGGGAGATCACAGGTTATAGGCTATTAACCAGATGAACGTAACTCCTTCGTTTGGAAAAACGTCAATTTGCACCATGACCCCGGTCTTTTCAAACAGCAGGTATCTGGATTCCCCCGGGAAATTCGCAAGCAGGTCCCAGCCTAAAGTCTGCATTTGTTCCGCGTAGAACTCTGCCACCGTTTGGACATCGACGTTGCCCACTGCATAGCTTGTTTTTGGGCCGAAGGGTTCCTGCTCAACCGCACCCGGGTAAAGTGGAATCTCCGCTGGAATGTCGGCGGGGCTAAGTACGACTGTAGTGCGAGGCACGTTCGGCGTTCGGGTATGCGTCTCCGGCACTATCATTACAGGCGCCCACATCTATCTCTAAATATGCGGCCGCCTCTAAATCCAGAGGTGTGACATTTTAAAGTGAACATTGCAACACCTTGACAAACGGCGCCAATTTCCCCATTTCTAGCACATCTGTGCTATTAATATGGCCGTTGTAAAGACCCTGAAGGCATGCCTGTTGTCGCACATTCCTGCGGCGCTACGAAACCGACGGACAGGGGAAAGGCAGCCAGAACACCTTTAGGGTCTGCACCAAACGTAAACCGTAAACCTTCAGCCTTCAACGGCTATCGGGGGTCATATGTACACACTCTCAAGGCTTCTCATCGACATCTACACTGCTCTCGGCCAACTGCGCATCGGACGCGCAAGCGGCGGCTCGGCTTCTTCGCTCGAAGATGATTCGTTGGCGGGCTTGCATTCCGACGACGAGTGGAAGGGTGGGGCCATCTTCATCCTGGATGCTTCCGGCGCCGCGCCCCAAGGCGAGTTCGCCGCCGTCTCCGCCTTCGACGCCGCGGCTGGCGTCTTTACCCTGACGCCGGCAGTCAGCGCTGCCATCGAGGACGGAGACCGCTATGGTCTGTCTTCTGCCCTCTACCCCCTTCCTTCTGTGATCGAGCTTGCCAACGCCGGGCTGCGCGCCCTGGGCGACATCCCGCTGGTGGATGAGCAAACGCTCATGACTTCGGAGTCGCAGAGCAGCTATGTGGCCACGCTGGAATGGACGCGCCGTCGCCCACTGCGCATCGATTACCTCGCCATCCCTGGC
>DATDRZ010000116.1:0-3170 GCA_035291465.1 Anaerolineales bacterium | reverse complement strand
TCCGTGAGGACGAATTCCTTGCTCCCATAACGATGTATGGCAATAACAAGCTCTCTACCGAGTGCCTGGGCAATTATTACTCGCGACATTATAAGCAACTCGCCGATACCAAGCCCATCATGCTGGATTTCCGCGCCCTGCGCTTCCCAGGCCTGATCAGCGCCTTCACTGTTCCCACCGGCGGCACCAGCGACTACGGCCCCGAGATGCTGCATGCTGCGGCCAAGGGCGAAGCCTACACCTGTTTCGTGCGCCCGGACACTACCATCGCCTTCATGGCCATGCCGGATGCCGTGAAGGCGCTGTTGTCACTGGCCGCCGCGCCCCACGAGGCGCTTACCCGCACCGCTTACAACGTGACCAGCTTCAGCCTTTCAGCCGAAGAATTCCACCAGCAAGTCTTGAAATCTTTCCCCGATGCGCAGATCACATTTACTCCAGACCCCCATCGCCAGGGCATCGTGGATTCCTGGCCGATGAACATCGACGACGGCGCCGCCCGCCGCGACTGGGGCTGGGCGCCAGATTACGACATGCAGCGCTGCTTCGAGGAATATTTGGTGCCAAATATTAGGGAGCGATACGTAGTGTAAACTCGTTTTGTGTGAACATCCAATGCGTTAGCCAGGTATCTGATTTAACTCGCATCCACATTTTATGAAAATTTCTTGGCCCCCTGCTCCGATTGGTTTGGGCACGCCCTTAAACCTGGCCTATTTGTCTTCGGAGACATTTGCGGCTTTCAAACGTTCATGGTGGATGATTCCAATAGCAGGCATTACGACGCCTCTTTTAATGTTGGCAATTGACCACATCTTTTTCGAAGGTTCGAGTTTGCAGCGTGTCTTGGCTCTCGGGTCCGAACCGCTTGGGTTTCGTGTCCTGGTTGTTTTTTATTCAGGAATAACCGAAGAACTTTTTTATCGACTACTTTTGTCCACCCTGATCGCGTGGTTGGCGCATCTTGCCTTATCCAGTTACATCAGAAATGCAAAACCCATATCACAGTGGCTAGGAATAGTTATTGCTGCGCTCATCTTCGGCTTAGCACACGTTGGCAACCTCCCCAATGTTGTAAACCCTATTCTTCGAGCAATTAGTGTCAATGGAGTTGCGGGATTGATCTTTGGCTGGCTGTACTGGTGGTATGGCCTTGAGATGGCAATACTCACACATGGGCTTGCCATTGTTGTTCTTTATATCGCTATTCCACCCTTTCTCTAAAATTTGCGAACTACTATCGGACTCGCGTAACCTTTTCGTCAGAGTCTGTTTTTACGCTTTACAAATATTTCACAAACTTATTGCTCTTATTCACCAGAATAAAACTGGTTTTCACCGGCCTATCGCTGATCTCGAAAGCGATGATGATCACTTCTTCCCCCGCCTTGATTTTGTGCGCCGCCCCGCCGTTCATGATCACTTGCCCGCTACCGCGCTCGCCGAGCATCACATAGGTTTCCAGGCGTTCGCCGGTGGTATTGCTCACTACAAGAACTTTCTCGCCTGGCCAAAGACCGGCCTTCTCCACGAGGTCTTCATCGATGGTGATGCTGCCGACGTAATCGACATTAGCATCGGTCACCGTAGCTTTATGGATCTTTGAGCGCGCTAATACTCTCATTCTCTTTTCCTCTGCGAGACCTCTATTCTAAACGAGGCATCTATGTATTCGGGCACCCCCTCTCCAGCAAAGCTGGAGAGGGGACGGGGGTGAGGCTCCCTCCCTCGCTATAATTGCGGTTCATGCGTTACCTCTGCTCCCCTGCTCCCCTACTCCCCTGCATATTTTCGCGTTCACTCAAGACGCTTTCGATCACTTCCCTCTTACTAGTACTCAACGCCTGCATCGTCACGCCTGCTCCGGTCATCATTCCGGATACCGCCACGCCAACCATAACGGCAACTGCCAGCCCAGTCTGGTTCCCGCCCACTTTCACCCCGAGCCCGCTTCCACAACCGAACGTCACGCCCACTCCCGATCCGCGCCCCGGCATCGGTGAGCTGCTGCTCGAAGACGACTTCAGCGACGACGAAGCCTGGTCTACTGTGAATAGCTTCGATGCGGTCGTCAGTGTCTCCGACGGCGAGATCCATCTGAGCTTGAACGACGACCATGACATTTTGCTTACCACGCGCTCAGAACCCGTCTTCGTCGATTTCTACGCCGAGATCACCGCCAGCGCCAGTTTTTGCCGCGGGGACGACGAATACGGCTTTGTGGTGCGCGCCGGCGACGACGGCCATTACCGCTTCGCCATCTCCTGCGATGGTCGCGCCAAAGTGGACCGCTTGCTGGGCGACAGCGTCAGTCGCCAGGCGAGCTGGCTGCAGAATCCCGTGGTGCCTTCCACTGCGCCCAGCAGCGTCCGCCTGGGCGTCTGGGCCCGCGGCGGCCAGATCCACTTCTTCGTTAACGACGTCTACCTTCTCAGCGTAAACGACACGCAGTTATGGAAAGGCACCCTGGGCGTCTTCGTCCACACTTCGGGCGAAAGGGATGTATCCGTGAACTTCGCTGATCTGCGGGTTTGGGCGGTCGAATAAGCAATCACACTGGTTTCCCAAGGAGAGCGCCATGCGTAAATTGATTGTCTCCAACATCATGTCATTGGATGGCTATTACGAAGGCCCGGGTAAAAATGTCATGGACCTGTTCGCCTATCGCCAGGAAACCTATCCTATGGATGAAAGCTTCGATGCCTATAACGCGGAAAGGCTGCGAGCAGCCGGTGCTCTGCTGCTGGGACGGACTACATACGATGGGTTCAAGGGTTACTGGCCACCCGTGGCCGATGACCCCGGAGCCGCGCCGATCGAAAAGGAGATCTCGCGGCTCAATAACGAGATCGACAAAGTGGTGGTCTCCGATAGCCTGACCGAAAGCGAGACGGACCCGTGGCGCAACACGCGTATCGTCCGGCGGGCGGACGCCCACCAGTGGATTAGAGATTTCAAGCTCGAAGCCGGCAAAGAACTATTAGTGCTTGGCAGCCGCACACTCTGGAGCGATCTCTTGGCAAATCACCTGGTCGATGAACTTCACTTGATGATCGCACCGGTAGTGATCGGCGGTGGCACGCCTGTCTTCAGCGACCAGCCACGCCACTCCCTGCTACTCGCGGATACGCGCACGTGGGATGGGTCGGGGATCGTGCTGGCACGATACG
>DATDRZ010000115.1:0-46647 GCA_035291465.1 Anaerolineales bacterium | reverse complement strand
ATGGGCTGCCTGGTCTTGCCAGATCTCGAAAACCATTGTTACGTCACCCTTTGGGTTTTGCTGAAATATCTGGCGCAACCAGATCAATGGTTTCCGTGTATCGATCAGCAAGTGGGAGATTCCTAATCCAATAGCCACCACCGGATCAAAAACGAATAGATTCCCGATCGTGTGTATCCCACTGTGCACCCAGGCAGCCGGATGCAGCAGGCTCACCTTGTTTTTCGACATCCAGTCGCTTTGTAGGAACCAGTCGGCGACCAGGTGCACGATCAAACCTTTAAGGAATAGTTCAAGCATAAAAGCAGTATCTCCGACTATAAGTTGGGGGGAATGGATAGCCATACTTCGAACCTGGTTTTTCCCGGTTCGGAAAACAGGTTGATGTCCCCGCGATGTTTGTAAACCACAATGTTATAGCTGATATTCAATCCAAGCCCCGTTCCTTTTCCCGGTGGCTTGGTAGTGAAGAAGGCATCGAAAACTCGGGATTGGATTTCTTTTGGAATCCCGGGTCCATTGTCCTCGATAGTGACCACTGCCCAGTCGCCATCCCTTCGGGTTTGAATCCTGATCTCGCCTTTGCCGTTCAGTGCGTCGATCGCGTTATCCAAAAGGTTTGTCCAAACCTGGTTTAGCTCGCTGCCGTATCCCTGGACTGCAGGAAGGTCTCGGGCATATTCTCGTTTGACTGTTATTTCCCCCCGCAGTTTACTGCCCAGGATCAGGAGCGTGTCTTCGATTCCGGCCTTCAGATCAACCGCCTGTATCGGCGCCTGATCGAGATACGAATACGACTTTAGCGCTTTGATGATAGCCGAGATACGCCTGGCACCCTGGCCGATCTCGCTCAACAACCCGTGGACTGAATAAGTGCCTGCCAGCCAAATCAATATCAAAGCAATCTGTTCTCCTTTGAAGGCTTGAGTTAGTTCATCCAGGCTTTTTGCCGTGTAATCCAAATCGACAAGAGCCGAGGCCTGCGCGATTGCGGGGTCCGCGTTGTGTGTTATTAGCCACCTCTCGATTTCCTCCGCCCGGTCGCTGCGTGTCAGTGCATCCAGTTCTGGAAGAATCGCGGACCGATCTATAGCCTCTTTCTCAAGTTTCGAAACAAGAGCGTTTTGTTCTTCCGTAAGCCCTAAATCCTCCAGGGCAACTTGCGCCTTTCGCAAATCCGCCAGCGCCTGGTGCAATTGCTGTTCTCCCCGCTGGATGGCCGCCGCGGGATTATTCAATTCGTGGGCTACGCCAGCTGTGAGCGTGCCCAGCTGAGCCATCTTTTCTACTTGCTGCAGCCCTGATTGTGTTTCGCGCAAACGCGCTAGTGTGGTGCGAAAAGTTGCATTGAGCGCAGTAGGACTGCTGTGCAGCAACTCATCAAAGGAGCCTTTTTTGATGGCGATCAAGGTAGAGTCGCTGCGCGCTCTAACGCTGGCCATGCGTGGCGCTTCGTCGAGCAATGCGACTTCGCCGATCACTTCTCCAGGCCCGCGCACTGCCAGTAGGACTTCGCGATCCTGCGACGATTTGATGATCTCTACTTCACCCTTTTCAATTACATAAGCCTCAGCACCAGGCTGACCCTCTTCGAACAGCATATTGCCGGCTGGCAGTTGAAATTCCCTGGACATATCGCATAGGCGTTGAAAATCCTCCTCGCTTAGCCCAGAGAAAAGTGGAATTTTCTTCAGCGTTTCGAGGCTCATACCGTCTTGAGATACTGGTGCACCAGGCTCACTGCATGTGCACCCTGACCGACTGCGGAAGCTACTCGCCGGATGGCTGCGTGGCGGATGTCCCCGGCCGCGAAGATGCCAGGCACGCTAGTCTCCAACAGATACGGGTCGCGCGGGAGCAGCCAGCCTTTGGGTCGTTTACCATCCATAAATAGATCAGGCCCGGTGAGAATAAAACCTTGCGGATTTCGTTCCACCAAGCCGGCCACCATGTCTGTGTGGGCCACTGCGCCGATGAAAATGAACATGGCCGCCGCATCCATTGTTTCTATTTTCTGGGTATCTATATTTTGGATCTCGATCTGCTCCAGACGCGTTTTTCCCTCAGCCCCAACGACCACGCTGCGCGTGCGCACATCGATGTTTGGCGTGGCTTCGATTTGGTTGATCAAATAGCGCGACATTTCTACAAGCCCCGACCCTCGGATGAGAATGGCCACCTGCTTGGCGAATTGAGCAAGCCAAATGGCGCCCTGTCCCGCAGAGTTCGCTCCGCCAATGACAAAGACATGTTCACCTTTGTAGTGCACGGCTTCTGTGAGCGCCGCCCCGTAATAAATTCCCGCGCCCTGTAATTCCTTAACGCCCGGAACGTCCAACTGGCGCAAAGTGACGCCCGTGGCAATGATCAAAGCTAGGCAAGACAATTCCATGCCGTCATCGAGCGTGACGATCTTGTAGTTGCCTTCCACCCGCACCTTGGTTACCTCGCGCGCGGTAAGCACTTCGCAGCCCAGTCGAATGGCTTGATCCGTGGCGCGCCGCGCTAGGTCAGAGCCGCTGATTCCCTTGGGGAAGCCCAGGTAATTTTCGATTCGCGAGCTGGTGCCCGCCTGACCTCCGGTCGCATGGCGTTCGATCATCAAAGTGCGCAAACCTTCTGATGCGCCGTACACGGCGGCGCCCAAGCCCGCTGGCCCACCACCGATAATGATTAAATCGTAATGTTTCTCCGCGGCCTTTGTGCGGATTCCGATCTTTTCTGCCAATGTGCGATTGTCGGGCGCGCTCAGGATGGTTCCGTCCGGGAAAAACACTACCGGCAATTCAGCTTGTCCGTTGTTCACGGACTCTACAAGCAGCCGAGCTTCCGGGTCCTTCTCGACGTCCAGCCATTGGTAAGCGATGCGATTGCGCGCTAAAAAATCCTTGGTTGTGTGGCTCCTGGCAGACCAAAGCGTGCCTGCCAGACGGATGCCATCGTAAGGCAGCCTGGCAGTCAGCAGCCATTCATCTAATATCTCGTCGAGAATGGGGTAGAGATTCTGTTCGGGCGGATCCCAGGGCTTCATTAGATAGTAGTCCAGGCCGATCGTATTGATACTGGCGATGGCCACCTCGGTATCGGCGTAAGCCGTCAGCAGAACCTGCCGTGCATTTGGATAATACTTGCGCGCCTCAGTGAGGAACTCGATACCGGTCACGCCGGGCATGCGCTGGTCAATGAGAAACAATGCCAGCGGCGAGTTGCGCTGCTTGAGCTTCTTTACCAGCTCAAGGGCTTCGCTGCCTGACGACGCCTTAAGCACGCGATAATCCCTGCGGTAGTGCGACAGCAAGTCGCGCTCAACAGCATTGAGAACTTGGATCTCATCATCAACGGCTAGGATGACCGGTTTCGCCATGGGAAGACTAGGCTGTAGAGGGCATTTATTTCATTCCCTTTGGCCCGAACGATTCTGTGAACTTATTTTCGGAGATTTAACTGGATTAAGCACCCAGGCAATGACAGATCCGCTTTTTCCTTTTAGTGACAATTCTCTCTTTTCTAAGCCGGTAGTTTCAAGCCCGGCCTTTTGAACTATCTCTTCACTGAGCAGGATCTCCCCAACCCGGGCCGCGGCGGCCAACCTTGATGCCACATTGGCGGTATCTCCAAGAACGGAGATCTGTGAAAGGCCGCCCTCTTTGCCAACCGCCCCCACGAATGATTCTCCGGAATGAACGCCGATACCTACCGGTATCCATGGCCCGCTGGCCTCATTGTGGCCTGTGGCCTTCAGAACCCTTTTCGCCGCTTCAACCGCCCTGCGGTGATAATGCTTGCCGGCCAGCCCGGGGACGAAGAAAGCTGTCACCTCGTCGCCGATCAGCTTTTCCACCATGGCGCCGGATAGAACCAGTTCATTGGTCGAAGCATTAAAAAACCGATTGATGAGTTGGCTGAACTCTGCGGGCTTCATCCGTTCGGCCAATTTGGTGGACCCGCGCACGTCTGCGAACAAGATGGCGAGATCTAGTTCAGCCTTCGTTTTGTATTTAAGTGCGTAGTTTTCGCACACGGCGCAAATGCTTGGATTCAGGGTCGATTGCTGCCGTCCGATTGCCCGCATCACCGGCACCCCCAATCCGCGAAATGGTGCTCTGCAACTCACACAGCGCGGGTCGGTGGGAACAAGCCTAAAAAATAGCGGTTCAAGATTGGCTAGGATACGGCGGTGGAACGGAAAATGTTTATTGACGCCACGCAGGCCCTCGGTCAAATATATGTACCAATATTCATCCGGGGTCAAATCTTTTTTGATGTCTGCTTTATATCCTTTTGCCATTCCGGTTGTTTAAGCATCGATCATTGTTGAGCACCAATTTTCTCCACCCATACGCCTACTTTTTCCTGCTTGCCTTTTAACTCCAATTCCCTCATTTCCAGTGAACTTGTTTCCAATCCCGCCTTTTCTGCTATTGTCTTGCTGATCAGGATCTCCCCCGTTTTCGCAGAAGAAGCCAGACGCGCGGCTGTATTGGGAGGGTCACCCAAAATGCTTAATTCCGTCAACCCTTCTGGAGTGCCCACCGCCCCATAGAATGTCAATCCGGAGTGCACCCCAATTCCAACCGCGACCCAAGGCCCACCGGTTTCTCCATGGCCCGTGGAGCGCAGTATGTCTCTGGCGGCTTGGATGGCGATCTTGTAATGCTCCGCACCGGTCAGGCCCGGCGTAAAGAAAGCGGATACCTGGTCCCCAGCCAGCTTTTCGATATACGCTTTTGCTTCGACGAGGATATCGCTGGCTACCGTATAAAAGCGATTGATCAATTGGCTATACACAGCTGGGCTGAGCTTCTCCGCTAATGAAGTGGAGCCGCGTATATCGGCAAAGAGCAACGACATATCCACTTCGGCGCTGGCTTTGTTTTCTCGCACAAAGTCTTCGCATTCTGTGCACAGATTTGGGTTGTACTTGGATTTGTCTTTACCGATGGCTCTCATGAGCGGCGCCCCGAAGCCTTTAAAGGGCGCCGAGCACCACACACAACGTGGGTCGGCGGGCAGGTATTTCAGCGATTTTTCAAACAGGACGCGCGGCCTTGCCGACAATGGAGCGCGCTTGACGAGCCCGTCATAACCTTCCAACAGATAGATCTGCAAAACATCGTTAGGCGTTAAATCTCCCCAGGCCTTGGTAATTGGCGAATGGCTCATGTTTTTTTGTAAGTCTTGACTAGTATTATGACACGACTCTTAAATATTTCAAGTTAGCGGTGTATACTGCTCCCGCTCCGAGGAGTAAGACATGGCCATTAAGGATTTCGAAAAGAAACTCGACCTTTTCGCCGAACTTATTGTCAAGATCGGCATCAACATCCAGCCGGGTCAGAAATTGGTGGTGAACGGCAAGAATTTTTCTCGGGGTGTTCCGCTGGAGGCCGCGCCGTTGATGCGACGAGTGGTCCATCACGCCTATAAGGCTGGCGCCAGGTACGTCGACGTGATTTGGGACGATCCGGAACTTACCATTGAACGCCTCAAACATGCGCCCAAAGATAGCTTCGGGGAATTCCCTACCTGGCGCACACGAGGGATGGAGGAATATTTAAGGGAGGGAAACGCGCTGATGACCGTTTACGCCAACGACCCCGACCGGTATGCGGAGTTCGAGCCAGATACGCTGAACGTGTTGCAGCGAACCATGGAAAAACATCTGCAGCCGGCCATGGAACATCTGATGATGAATATCTTCAACTGGTGCCTGATTGCCATCCCGGTTCCTGGCTGGGCCACGAAGCTCTACCCGAATGCCAAGTCAGAGGAAGAAGCGGTCGACTTGCTGTGGGAGAAGATATTCAACCTCTGCAGGCTGGATCGGAGCGATCCAGTTAAGGCTTGGGAAGATCATATTAGCAATCTTCATGCTCGCGGCAATTACCTGACCGAAAAGAATTATTCCGCTTTGAAATATAAAGGGCCGGGCACCGATTTCACCCTGGGTTTGCCCGAAGGGCACATTTGGGAAAGCGCGCGTATCAAGAGTACGCGAGGTGTTCCCTATGTCGCCAATTTACCCACTGAAGAAGTCTTTTCAATGCCGCACAAGGATCGCGCCGACGGTACGGTGACCGCTACATTGCCGTTGCTCCACGCGGGCATCATCATCGAAGATTTCAGCATAACGTTCAAGGACGGCCGCGTGGTGGATTACAAGGCTAGGAAGGGTGCTGAGGCTTTGAAAGGTTTGATCGAATCTGACGAGGGCTCACACCACCTTGGTGAGGTGGCTTTGGTGCCAGACAGCTCGCCCATTTCCCAAAGTCGCATGATGTTCTACAATACTCTCTTCGACGAGAACGCGGCTTGCCACCTTGCCCTGGGGCGTGCCTACCGCTCCACCATGAAAGGCGGGGAGCAAATGAGCGCGGAGCAGTTCAAGGCCGCTGGTGGGAACGACAGCTCGATCCACGAAGATTTCATGATCGGCTCCAATAAACTCGATATCGACGGCGTCAATAAAGAGGGCAAAGCCGAGCCCATTATGCGCCAAGGCGAATGGGCATTCCAGGTGTAGGCTTGGGGCAACCGCCGTCATTTGATGTCAATGGAATTCAGCGCCAGGGATACTTGGCGCTGCCACCCAGCGGGAACGGGCCCGGCACCTTGTTCCAGCACGCCTGGTGGGGATAGGTTCTTCGAAGGAGACCGACCGGAGAATTACGGTGCCGAAGCTGCCCAATTTGCCCGGAAACGCAATGAATTTTTTCAAGAAAGAAATTCGATAATAGAGAGGTTCGCCATGCAACAAGTATTTGCTGAAAGAATCCTGCCGCGCCGCAGCATCCTGGTTGATGCTTCTTTGATCATTTGGGGCAGCTTGTTCGTGGCTGCCCTGGCCCAACTTAGCATTCCCTTGCAGCCTGTGCCCGTCACCGGGCAGACCTTTGCCGTGCTACTGGTCGGCATGGTGCTCGGCTCGCGCCGTGGGGCCCTGGCGCTGGCTGCCTACCTGGCAGAGGGTTTGGCTGGACTGCCTGTCTTCGCCGAGGCGAGGTCCGGCCTCGGCACTGTGCTCGGCCCGACCGGTGGCTACTTAGTGGGTTTTATTGCCGCTGCCTGGTTGGTAGGACTTCTTGCCGAGCGCGGTTTCGATCGCAGGCTTATCAAAACGTTCAGCGCAATGGTAGCGGGAAATATTGTGATTTATGTCTTTGGATTGGCTTGGCTTTCAACCTTTCCATTTGTGGGCGGATTGCTGGGCGAAAGTGGATTGCTCACATTGGGAATGATGCCATTCCTCATTGGAGATGGAATTAAAGCCGCGTTGGCAGCGCTGCTTCTACCGAGTGCATGGCGGTTGACGGGTAGCCAGAAATAAAAATGCTATTAAAAAACTGAACGGCGAGTATTACTCGCCGTTCAGTTTTTAGAGGGTTAACCAGTGATCCTTTGCGCTGTTAGGCGCAGTCCACGGACAATTTGCGCATATTCACGCCAGCTAACCAGCCGGTGAGTTCGCTCGTCCCACACGTGCAGGAAGATACTTTTTAGGCTGCTGGCGAGCGTGATGGTCTTTACCTGCTGGAAGATTGGGTTCTCGTAATGAGCGCGCTCTAGGTTGTAGTTGGGGATCTTGGGGCCTAGATGATGCACGTGGTGAAAGCCAATATTGCCGCTGAACCACTGCAGGATCTTGGGAAGCTTGAAAAACGAGGAACCGCGCAAAGCCGCCTCTGCATATACCCATTCTTTGTGCCAGCGCCAGTAGGTATCCTCGAACTGGTGCTGCACATAGAAAAGGAAAACTCCGATGGAGGACGCAAAAACCATGATGGGCAACCACATCATGACCAACTCCTTGAATCCGAGCCAGGAACCCAGCCCGAAGAATGCAATGCCCAGGATCAGGTTAGTCCATGCGATGCTGTCGCGCTCGCGTTTCTGGCTTTTTTGCAGGCCGATGGGGAAACGGTTGAAAACGATAAACAGCAGCGTGGGGCCGATGACGAACATCACTAACGGATGCCGGTAAAAGCGGTAGCGCAGTTTGCCCCACCACTTCATGGTGCGGTACTCCTCCACGGTGACCGTGTCAACGTCGCCGAATCCGCGGAAATCCAGATCCCCGGAGCTGGCATGGTGCTTAGCGTGCGAATTGCGCCAGGAATAGTATGGGGTGAACGTGATTACGCCCAGCAATGTCCCAACGAAATCGTTCATCTTGGTGGATTTGAAAAAAGAGTTATGCCCACAATCGTGCTGGATGATAAAAATGCGCATCAGGAACAGCGCATTCAGAAAAGCCAGCGCCAGCGTGAGCGCGTACGAGATGTGCAGACTGAAAATCATTAATGCCCAAATGGCAAGATAGGGCGCCAAACTATTAATCAGTTGCCAGGCGCTCTTTTTACGATCGGGAATGGCGTAACGTTTGACAATCTCCACCCAGGCTGGTTGTCCAACCAAGGCAGGCTGTGGTGCGTTTACTTGCATGTGGCGAACCTCCGTCTTAACGACGGCGTATTCTAACCGCGATGCTGCTAAGGTCGACTGATTTGGGCTATGGAAGTTTCGTACAGCGTGACCAGTTTTTTAGCTAGGCGTCGGATGTCCAGCTCCTGCGCTGCCTTTAAGGCGCCGCGCCTGAGTTGATCCATGTGTCCTGGGTCCTGCATCAAATTGCTAATTGCCAAGGCCAGCGCCTTGCTGTTCGCTGGCGCTAGCGTTCCATTCTTCCCGTTGACGACTACATCACGGGTGCCGATGGCGTCGTAAGCAACGACGGGCAGCCCGGCAGCCATGGCTTCCAGCGTGGCCAGGCCTTGCGTCTCCGTCTGTGAAGTGAAGGCGAACAGGTCTGCGGCTACCAGGTACCTGGCGACCTCTTCGTAGGGAACCATGCCGACGAACTCAACGTTGTCTCTAATCCCGAGGTCCTTTGCTCGTTGTTCCAGTGAGCCCCGTTCGGGGCCTTCACCTAGAAATACCATCCTCACTTTCGGTACCCCTTGTATCACTTCGGCCGCGGCGTCGATCAAATCCGGCCAACTTTTTTCTGGCGCCAGGCGGCCAGTCGTTATGATGACAAAGTCGCGTCCCCAACCAAGCTTTTTTCGCATTAGATCCCGGGACCCGCGATCATACGATGTCAAGTCAACGCCGGTGGGGAGGACGGTAACAGGTTTATTGACTTGGAACCTCTCGACGATCAGCTTGCGCATGCTTTCGGAGGGGGCAATGATGTGGTCACAACGATGCAGGTAGCGTTTCACCTGTGTAACGATGAAATTGCCGTAAAGATGTTGCAATGATCTAACGGGGAGGTAAACCTGGTACTGCCAATACTGCGCATGTAACGTATATATGAGGGGGACGCCCAGTTGGCGGGCTTTTCTGAGCGCCTCATTTCCCAGCAAAAATGGGTGCTGCGCATGGATCACGTCAGGCTTAAGATCATTGATCAGCCGGTTCATCGTAGGGGAAAATGGGATCGTAACCGGAAGATCATTAGGTAGGCCGGGGTTGAACGAAACATAGCGGTGGATGTTTTTCTCACTGTCCTGGTAGCTGCGCGCCCCTTGGGTGAAGACATGCACCTCGTGTCCCAATTCCTCAAGGGCGGCCTTAAATGACGAAATGGAACGCACCACGCCGCTGATCGTGGGCAAGTACGTGTTGCTAAAAATCGCTACGCGCATAGTTTTGCGGATGGCTGAGGCTGGGCTAAGTATAGTTTAGGGACTGCCGAATAGCCGCCTGATTACATTCGTCCCTCGAATCTGAGTATGGCTGCCCCTGTTTTTGTCAACCCAAAAATCCGACCTTAGTGGAGGGATCTGGTTGACCCCTGCCGGAAAAGATGAGGTGAACGTCGATGGAAACTGTAATTTGCTCGACCTGTGGCAAACCGCTCGAGGCCTTGCCGCGCATCATTCATTTTTCCGATTTCGATCAATGGTACGGAAACGTGTGCACGCAGTGCGGCCGGGTGTATTGCAACCATTGCCTGGAGATTGGCACCCCGACCCCTTGCCCTGAGTGCGGCGCGCCAACACAACCGGCGCAACGCTACTATTTGCGTGAAGCAAAAGTGTTGGCCTAGGCAGGTTGCCGAACCGATAATTGATGAGAAAAACAAGGAAATTCTGCTGGCTAGCTGTCTGGGGGTTGGCTGGGGACACGCGCCGGATATAATTTTTTCATGACTCCTACCATCCGCCCGGTCGCGCAGGCCATCGAACCCCAGACGGTGATTGAAGGGGCTGACGTTAAGTTACGCCGCTCCTTCGGGCCGCGGCGCGAAAATCTGTTCGATCCCTTTTTGCTTTTCGACCACTTCGCCTTCAATGATCCTATCGAAGGTCCGATCATTGGTTTCCCGCAACACCCGCATCGCGGCATCGAAACAGTGACTTACATGCTCGAGGGTAATGTACGCCACCGTGACAGCCTGGGAAATATGGGCGTGATCGGACCCGGCGACCTGCAGTGGATGACCAGTGGTCGCGGCATCCTGCATGAGGAGTTGCCCAAACGCGGACCCAATGGTGTCGTGAACGGTTTTCAGCTCTGGGTGAATTTGCCGGCCAAAGACAAAATGGGTCAACCCCGGTATCAAGAGGTGACCGCGGCCGATGTACCGGTCATAGAATCCAATAACGCTAACGTGCGCTTGGTGGCTGGCGCGTATGCCGGCGTTAAGGGTCCAGTCACCGAGATCGCCATCCGCCCTTTATATATGGATGTGACCCTTGCACCCGGTGGTCGCTTTGAACTTCCGGTGCCGGTGAGCCATGTGGCTAATGCATATGTGTTCGAAGGCAATGGAGACTTCGGCGACACGCATGTTGAAGCGGTTAAGATGCTGGTTTTTGGCGATGGCGACCGTATAGAGGTCAATACTAAATCCGGAGTTCGTTTTGTGTTCATGGCGGGGCAACCGATCCGGGAACCCATTGTCCCTTATGGGCCGTTCGTCATGAACACCGAAGCAGAGATTCGCCAGGTATTTGAAGACATTAAGAACGGTACATTTGCGCAACCCTGGTAGGAATTATGTCATTCCCTTTTGCAGGACTAACTTAGTGTTAGGTAGGTCAACGTAATCAGTATCAAAGACAGGACCCCGCGCGCCAGATGATGGCGCCAGTTAATTTTGCCATGCATGTGTAGACCGTTTGCCACAGCCAGCGTATGAAGGCCCAATAAAGCGATAATGAGAAGCGGCAGCGTGAAGCGCGAAACATCCCCAAGCAGGAAGCCGGCGCCGATCAGCGCCAGGGCGGCGGCAAACATGCCTATCGCCGGCCAGGATTCTATTTGACCGGCTTTGAATTGGTTGTATGACGCGTAGGCGGTCAACAGGCCATAAATCACGATGATCAAAATGGCGATCAATGCATAGATTTCCATGCCCCCAGATTCTAATCTGGTTTAGAGCGCCCAATTCTTGAATACCAACGTGACGGCCAGCAAACCCGCCCCAGAGTGCCCTGTTACCAGTTGCCGAAAATTGCCGCCCCGAATGGTAGAGGCAAGGTTTACTGGCGTTGAGTCGTATCAGAAGTTGATGCTGGGCGACGCAATTTTCAGATGGTTTTCCTGCGCGACGAAAAGCCCGGAAATGCGTTAAATTAGTGACGTATCCGACTATTTTGGAGGAGGTCTATATGAGCTTCAACAGAAACATCGGTTTACTCTTATTGGGCATCTATCTAATCTTAGTAGGGATCCAGGCGTTTATTAGCCTGGGCGATATCGGCTTGATCCTGAACATCCTGGCATTGGCCGCCGGTATCCTAATCGTTATTAACCGGTAAAATCTGTAAGTCAAAAAGCGCCTGGCATGACCAGGCGCTTTTTGTTAGTTATATTCATTGCCCTTATCTAATTGGATGCAGGTAGCGTTCAGCCACCTCGCGCACTTGCTCGTAGCCTACTGGCTTGAGCAATACCTGGTCCGCCTCGTCGGCAAGTCGTTTGGCTGTCTCTTTATCACCAGTCACCACCACGACGTGTGTGCCGGAAAGGCGCCCCTGCCCGCGGATTTGGCGCAGCAAAACCGAGCCCGAGATGCTAGGCAAATTCATGTCCAGCAGGATGATTTCAGGGCTGGTAAACACCAACTTGGCTTGCGCCTTGTGGCCGTTGTCCATGATCTCGGCCTGGAAACCCGCATCTTGCAGGGCGCGCTGGAACAGTTCCGCGACCAGCGGTTCATCTTCCACAACCAGAGCATAAGGAGTGACCATGGTTTCGTTACACCACCAGTACCAGAGTTAACCCGAATTATGGCAAAGGGGTTCGCGGTGCACAACGAGAAGCGGTAGTGAATCAGTACCAAACCGATTTCCTTTTAAGATTGCCCTTATGTCTCCAATCGACTCTTTTTATGCGATTCTGGTGATGGTAGCTGCAACGACAAAGCAACAAGCTGATTGACGGCTGTCCAAACCGTATGGTATGATGCCAGCCGCCTTTGCAACATCCGATATCGGCAAAGGCCAGAGGAGAAGTCCAAGATCAGTACATCGGATTACCGGGTAAATAGAGCCATCCGCGCCAAAGAAGTCCGCCTTATCGATGCGGACGGTGAGAATCGCGGGGTTGTCCCAATCGAAGAAGCGTTGAGAATTTCCGAGCAGGCCAATTTGGACCTGGTCGAAGTGGCGCCCAATTCCAAGCCCCCAGTTTGCCGCGTGGTCAATTTCGGCAAATTCACATACGAGCGCACGAAGAAGGAGCGCGAGGCGCGCAAGGCGCAAAAGAAGATCGAGATCAAAGAGATCCGCCTGCGCCCCAAGACCACGGAACATCACCGCGGCTTCAAGACTAGGGCGGCGCGGGGTTGGCTGCAGGAGGGCAAAAAAGTTAGAGTGCGCATCCGCTTCCGCGGGCGCGAGCGCGATTACCCCGAGATCGCTCTGGAGGATCTCAAAGAGATCGCCGCAGAATTGCAGGACGTCTCCATCATTGAACAGCCGCCGGCCTACGAAGGCCGTACGCTTCTGATGGTGCTGGCGCCCAACGATGGAACGGCGCAATCTGCCAAGATTTCGGATGAATTGAAGCAAAACACCGCGACAAAATAACGCGGCCGAAGATTAGGAGAAGTTGTGGCAGTCAAGAAATTTCGAATGAAGACCCATAAGGCCACTGCCAAGCGTTTCCGTTTGACGGGAACCGGCAAGCTGGTGCGCACCAAGGGCGGCAAAAGCCACTTCCGCCGTCGCAGGTCTGAACGTACCAAGGCACTGTTCACTGAAATGATTCCGGTGAATGGGAAAAGCTACATCAAGCGCATCAAGCGCCTGGCGCCCTACATGAGCAAGTACAAAGCAAATCCCAACGCCCGCACGGCGAAGTAAGAGGAAGCATGGCAAGAGTTAAGACAGGCACCACCCGCCGCAAACGGCACCAGCGAGTCCTGAAGACGACCAAAGGCCAGTTCGGCACGCGCTCGAAGTTGTATAAGCGCGCCAACGAAGCGCGGCTCAAGAGTCTGTTCTACGCCTACCGCGACCGGCGCAATCGCAAGCGCGATCTGCGTGGCCTGTGGATCCTGCGCATCAACGCGGCTGCACGCGAGCACGGCCTCAGTTACAGCCGGCTGATGAACAGCCTGAAGAAGGCCAACATTGAAATCAATCGCAAAATGCTGGCTGACCTGGCTGTGCGCGACCCGCAAGCCTTCAAGGCCGTGGTCGAACAGGCGAAGGTTGTATAGGTAGACGAGTACATAAGGTCCGGCAAAATCAAAGAGGATGGCGCTGAGCCATCCCCTTTTCAATTATGGCGGTAGGGGCGGGGGGAAACACCGCCCTGTTGATGAGGGCGAGGCTACCTCGCCCCAATCAAAGTTGTTCCGAAAAAATCTCTACACCTGGATCTTCCCATCCTTATAAAACAACTCCCCATCCACCCTGATCTCGCTATCCTGGCGCATGTCGCAGAGCATATCCCAATGCAAAGCAGATTCATTCTTCCCGCCAGTTTCCGGGTAGCTGGCGCCCAGTGCTAAATGAATAGTGCCGCCGATCTTCTCGTCGTAGAGCATTGTCTTTGTGAAGCGGTCAATAGCGTAATTGGTTCCGATGCCTAATTCACCCAGAAATTTTGCGCCGGGATCGATGTCGAGCATTTTAAGCAAATAGTCTTCATTTTTTCTGGCACTGGCCTTCACCACACGACCATCTTTGAATTCCAGTCGAACACCATCCACCTCGCGGCCCAGTCTGATGGCGGGGAAAGAGAATTCAACCCAGCCATTTGCAGATTCCTCCACTGGGCCAGTGAAAATCTCGGAACCTGGCATATTGTGTCTAGCCACCGAATTATTGAACGTGCGGCCTTCGATTGAAAGATTAATGTCGATGTTCGGGCCGCGCAGTTCCACTTTCTTCTTTCCTTTCAGCCATTCCACCCAGCGCGCCTGGTTCGCCTCAACTTTGTTCCACATTTCAACAGGGTCATCCTGATCCACGAAACAAGCGCGGTACACGAAATCTTCGAAATCGCTCAGACTCAGTTCTGCGTCCTGGGCATACGCTTGGCAGGGGAAATAAGTGAGATTCCAGCGAAGCGCACCCGTTGCGCTGCGGCTCATATAGGCATCCATAATGCCTTTGCGCGCCGCCGAACGGATCTGTTGCTTCTTGCTGTCGACCCCCGTCATTGCCCGCGTATTCTCGCTAGCCTGGATGCTGATGAATACATCCGCATCCTCGAACGGCATCTTTTCAAACGGGGATATCCATTTCAACTGATCCTCGTTGGCTTCCTGGAAAAAGATCTCGGCTGTCGAGTCGAAGCCCATAAGGATATTCGTGCGCCCGCCCGCTCGCACCGCGTAGCGCAACACTTCTCGTGTCAATGGTTCCGCCAGCGGATGGGTAAAAATGACTACCCAGTCGCCGGGTTTCACTTTCACCGAATATTCCACCAAGGTCTTTGCCAGCTTGGCCACACGGGGATCGGGCATTTATATCTCCTTGTTAGCATTCTAATTCAAAAGTAACCCCTTACTGCACGTTCGTGTTTTTTTGTAGGGACAGATTTGTCCATAATAGATCAGGGCTGGTCTGTAGTCGGTGTTGGAAAAATGGAGATGGCAGCCTATGAGATTGAAACCTGCCTGCGTTATATTTTCTTAGCTTCCGACGTCCAGTCCCCCTCGTCGCGTCCGCGATTAGTATGGTGGATGCTTACTGTTCGGTTTGTAGCTTCGGGTTGGCATTACATTTCTCCGAGTCGGAGCCTGTCCCGAGAGAGCCTCTTCAGTGCCGACGAGGGATTCCTCCTCGTAAATCAGTTGGAATTAGAATACTTGCCCATGATCAAGTCGGTTCGCAATCCCAAGGTGCTGGAGTTGCGCGCCCTGCAGCGCCTGCCCAAGCGTCGCCGCGAGAAAGTCGCCTTTGTGGTCGAAGGGGCGCGGCTGGCGGAGGAGGCGCTCATGTCGGGCTGGGCAGTGCGTGCGGCTTTCTATACAGAGAGCGCACGGGAGGCGAACCCTGACCTGGTTCGCGCTATAGCGGCCCGCGGGAATGCGGACTTGGTATCTGAAGCAGTGATGAAGGCGGCCAGTGACACGAAAACACCGCAGGGGATTCTTGTTGAAGTTGAATGGCGCAAACTGCCTCTGGTCAAACAGCCCAGCATGGTATTGGTTCTGGATGGTATTGGCGACCCCGGTAACCTGGGCACCTTGCTGCGCAGCGCAGCCGCCGCAGATTGCGATGCGGTCTTGCTCGCGCCTGGCTGTGCCGATGCCTTTTCGCCCAAAGTGCTGCGTAGCGGCATGGGTGCGCACTTTCGGCAACCTATTCAAAACTTGGAATGGCCGGAAATCTCGCTTTTTGTAAAGGAACATAAATTGGCTCTTTATGTCGCCGAATCCTGGGAAGGCCAATCCTACGGTGAAGTCGACCTCACGCAGCCATTTGCGCTTATCCTGGGCAGCGAGGCCACAGGCGTGAGCGAAGCGGCTAAAGTATTAAATCCGCGGCCGATCCAGATCCCGATGCCCGGCCGCATGGAGTCGCTCAATGCGGCGATCGCCGGCAGCATTCTGCTTTTCGAAGCGGTACGGCAGCGAGGCTAAAAATCTACGTGAAGATCCGATCGATCACATCCTTCTTTTCGCCGACGCGCGTTTTGGAAACCGGTATCGCTCCGCTGGCAGAATTCTCACGCGAAGCGAAGAGCGCGTTTGAGGATGCTGGCTACGAAGTGCAGACCACTCGATTGGCGACCACTCCGTTCCCGCGCTGGATCAAACCGATGGCTCAGAGTCGCGCGGTCGAAACTGCAGTGGCTATCGAGGCGACTGCTATAGCGCATGGGTTCGGGTATGTTTCCCTTGGGCCTGCTCTACCCGAAGTATCGGAAAGCTACACATTTATCCCCGATATGCTTTCCGGGACAAAAAACGTATTCTTTGGCGCCGTAATTGCCGAGGGCAAGCGCGGGATCTTATTGGAGGCTTTGCGCCAATCTGCCCAGATCATCACCAAAGTCGCCGTATTGGAAGAAAACGGTTTTGCTAATCTGCGCTTCGCGGCGCTGGCCAACGTGCCACCCGGGTCGCCTTTCTTCCCAGCCGCATATCACCGGGGAGGTAAGAACGCATTTGCGCTAGCCACACAGGCAGCCGACCTCGCGGTAGCCGCGTTCACCAATGCAAGAACGATCACGGAGGGAAGCCAGGGGCTGACCAATAGCATCGAGGAGCACGCCGGGAGGTTATCCGAGATTTCGAATAGGCTTGCACGCAAGTGCCAGATCAACTTTAGTGGCATTGATTTTTCACTGGCGCCGTTCCCCGAAGAAAACGAATCGCTGGGCACCGCCTTTGAGCGCATGGGCGTCCCTATGGTTGGATTGCAAGGTTCACTGGCAGCAGCCGCGATCCTGACCAATGCCATCGATGTCGCAAAATTCCCGCGTGCCGGATTCTGCGGGCTGCTACTGCCGCCGCTCGAGGATTCCACGCTGGCCAAGCGCACAGCGGAAGGCACGCTCAGCGTCAACGATCTGCTGCTCTATTCGGCGGTATGCGGTACTGGGCTGGACACCATCCCGCTTGCGGGCAACACCACAGTGGATCAGATCTCCGCGTTGTTGCTCGACCTGAGCGCGCTGGCCCTGCGGCTGGATAAGCCGCTCACGGCGCGACTGATGCCCGTTCCCGGTAAACAGGCGGGGGACGAAACTAATTTCGATTTTCCTTACTTTGCGAATAGTCGGGTGAGGGCGTTGAATGCCCAGAGTTTGCGGTCAGCGTTTTCGGAAAACGGCACCATCGTTTTGAAGCCAAGTAGAAAACCAGTACACAAGTAGACAAGTATTAAGTTAGCGTTCATTGTCTACTAGTTTGACGTGAGATTTGATCTCTCCACCCAGGCTTTGAATCCAGTGTAATAAATAATAAGGAGAGGGATCAATCTGATCCCTCTCCTGGGTTTATTGAGTAGCTACAGGACTATTTCAACTACCAAACTATCTAACTCGCTTTTTCCGCGCCTGCGGTTTCGTTTCCTTGATCCACAGCACACTAGCCATGGCGCCCCAGCCCAGCAGCACGATAACGACGGCCACCAGCCAGCCCAGGATCGGGATCAGCGCCACAACTTCATAGATCAGCAAGCCGACCAGCAGGATGAGGAGTAAGCCCCAGCCTTTGTCCTCGGTTGAAGATTGCAGCAAGCGGCTGCCCACCAGGTGGCCGAAGATGGCCTTGGCTCCAAGGAGACCTGCGATGAAGAAGGCCGCGGTAGCTACTGCGATCAGCAGGAAGCCCAGGGCTAGGACTGGTCCGGCTAACTGTCCAAGCGAAACTACGCCCAACAGAATGGCGAGCAAGACGACGACCAGCACCGCCACCACAAAAACGAACGGGAACAGGATCGCCGCCAGGAAACCGAGCCCGAGGCTGCGCCACGGATTTCCAGTGGCCTGATCTTCGACACGCTTCATCTGGGTCGGCCAAACCAGGAAGAGCAGGGCGCCTACTAAGAACAGCGAGATGAACTCTCCGACACGAGCGGTCACCCAGGAAGCCACCGCAAAGCCCCACAACGTGCGCGGCTCAATCGTGACACCGCTTGGCGCCTGGTATTCGACAATCTGGATATCCGTTTCTCCACCAATGGTGGCTGCGGAAACTTCATAGCCAGGCTGCATAATGGTGACGTTGCCAGGCATCCACGGACCAAACTGAGGTGTTTGCGAATTCTCGGGTTCACTGATCTGCGCTTTTAGATTGCGATCAATCGTTCCGTCCACGCGTAAAGCCGATCCGAAAAAGTTCATATCGCGCCCTACCTGACCGGAAACTGTAGCCTGGTAGGCAAAAGCATAAGCGCTGCGGCCAACAAAGCTACCGGCTTCCGTCTGCACGGCAAAAGCAAATCCGACCACGTTGTCTGCCACATAAGCATTGGGGCCGGTAACAGCCAGATATGAGCCGGAATAGACACTGCCATTTACGGTTCCGTTGTTGGTGAACAGTTGGCTGCCCACGAACAAATTGCCGTCGATGGTGCCGGTGATCTCGACCTGATTACCGGCGGCAAACACATCGCCATTCACCGTGCCTTCGATGCGCACGTTCTGGCCGGCGATGAACAAGTCGTCGTCGATCACCTGGTCGGCCGGCACAACCGCGTCCGGGTCGCCAGTGATGATCTCGGCGGCGCGAGCCGGGCTGGCGAAGGCCAGGGAAAAGGCCGAAAACAGGATCACCGAGATGGCGAGAATGCTTAAGAAGCGTTTGGAATTTTGCGACATAAGTCCTCCTAGGAGATATACGCAAAGTGCGTCCCTATGGTTGCTCAACCAAAGGCCCGTTCCCCGCTTTGAGATGTCATTACGCTAAGGGTTAGCTTGACTGAGGTCGAGGGTAATACTGTCTACAACCTCCCCATCTCGATTGATGAATTCGAATAACATCCACTGGCTGGTCGCCTGAACCCTCATGGCCCCGTTCAACTCGTTATATCGCATCTGGCTTTCTGGCAAGATGTTCACGAAGCTGTAAATCGCGCTGTGACCCCCTAGCCCGTTGGTTATGTAAAGTAAGCCATCCTCCACTAGTCGTTCGTAGAGGTGATCGTGTCCCGCCAGGATGGCGTCCGCCCCCCAATCTGCAAATGGCCATTGCATCCAATCAATCGAGCCATGCTCGCCTGACGAAAAAGGTGGGTGGTGCATGATCACGATCTGCCAGTATGCAGCGGACGCTTCCATGGCTGCCTGCAGCCAAGCTGCTTGATTGGATGACCGGCCGACTCCGTCCGGCTCGTGTTCATCGCTGTTCAAAATAAAGAAGTGGACCGGACCCTGGACAAAGTCGTAATAGCGTTCGTTTCCCGGCAGCGTGAAGTAATCCAGATAAGGATCATACTCGTCAGGTGACCAGTCGTGGTTGCCCAGGCTTGGGAAGAAACGGTTGACCTCAGAACCGGCGCCATGCTCTCCCACGTAATTGCCGATGTAATGGGAATAGAACCTGCCAATGTTGTCGTCGATTGTTTCAGCCTCACCATCGGGATAATTGTTATCGCCGGTGGTGACGATAAACCCAACATTCCAGCTGTCAACCAATTCAGCTACCCGGCGTTCGCGCGTGTTTCCTGCCCCATAATCCCCAATCACCGCGAAGATCAATACGTCTTCAGGAGTTGCCGTGACCTCGGGTGTGACCGAAGTTGCCGTAGTAGCAGTTCTTAAAGAAAGCAGTGGGGGCAGAGTCCGTACAGGCGAAGTGTAAGTCGCCTCTGCAGATGAACCTTGGGGCAGTTGGCAGGTAGCCAGGAGGATTGCCCCAATTAGGCAGACCGCGATTTTGGTGAGTTTCACTCCGAATTAGAAACCTTAAAAGTCAAAGCCGTTAAACAGTCACTGGACTGCCTGTAATTGATACAGCCCACCTGAGCGATCCACCACGTAGATCTCGCCGCCCTCGTCTAGGCCGAAGGATGTGATCGAAAAGCTGGTGTCATACAATAACCGGCTTTCCCAGGTGCCGTCTGCATTTTGCACCAACCCGAAGATCTCGCCGGAGCAATAGTCGCCATAGAGGTACACGCCCTGCCAGGCAGGCAGCGATTGCCCGCGGTATACATACCCTCCTGTGATCGAGCAGCGTCCGCTGTGATCATGTTCGGCAACGGGAGCAACCAATCCATCCGGGGCGGTGCCCTCAAACGGGTGGGAACCTTCCATGAAATCCCACCCAAAGTTCGAGCCGCTCGATGCCCCTGCAGGGACGAAATTAACTTCCTCCCATTGATTCTGTCCAACATCAGCGATATACAAATCCCCAGTAACCCGATCGAAACTGAAACGCCAGGGGTTGCGCAATCCGTGCGCCCAGATCTCAGGCAACCCGCCGCCATTCGCGAAAGGGTTGTCAGGCGGGATGCCGTACGGGTCGCCGGAGTTCACATCGATGCGGAGCAGCTTTCCCAGATAAGTCTGAAGTGATTGCGCGTTCCCGTTGGGGTCGCCTTGTGAGCCGCCGTCTCCTAGCCCGAAGAACAATGTGCCATCCGGGCCAAATTCCAGATAGCCTCCGTTGTGATTGGGGAAGGGCTGATCGACCTGCAGCAGGACCTTCTGGCTGGCCGCATCGGCCATATTCGGGTCCCCCGAAACGGTGAAGCGGACGATCATTGTGTCGCCGTTATTGTCCGTGTAATTCACATAAAAGAAACCATTGTTTTCGTAATCAGGGTGGAAAGCCAAGCCAAGCAAGCCTTGTTCGTTGCTCTCACTTCCAACCTGTTCATCGATGTCAAGAAAAGGATTGGGCAATGGGGTGCCGTTGGCGAAGATACGGATCGTTCCATCCTGTTCGACCACGAACAGGCGACTGCTACCATCGCCTGCATGCGTGACGAACAGCGGTCGCCGGAAGCCGTCAGCGATAAGGTTCCACTCAAACTCCGCCGGATCCGGAAAGCTAGCTTGCGGAATGGGCGATGCAATTGAAACTTCGGTCTCTGTTGGCGGTTCGGGGAGGGGAGCTTCAGTCGAATCGGCCTGTGTGTCCACGGGATTCTGGGGCAGGCCGTCGACGGAGGAGGCACGACCACACGCAATAATGGATAGGGACAAAATAACAATGAGGAGAATTGACCATCTTGGTTCTGCGCAAAGTTTCATCCGTTTCCCTTGTCCTTGTAGCGGGCGTCGATGATGTCGCTCTCTTCGATCTTTTCTTGTTTGCGCTTCTGTTCTTCGGCACGTTCGAGACTGGCGCGGTGCTCTTCGACGACCTCCGGGGGGCATAGGTCCAGGAACAGTGTGTTTGCCAGCCAGAGCACAAAAGCGTCGTCAATGACCGGTATTGCAAAATCCAATGGAGAGATCAAGTAAACCAATGAGAAGACCGGCAGTGCTTTGAGCAGGAAATTGATGCGCCGGTCGGCAAGCAAGCGAACGATCAAACGGATCTGCATGCCGAAACTTCCGAACAAGTCGCCCTCATATTTGGACACCAACCTGCGTTTAGGGTTCATGCTTTCTCCCGTGCTAACGAAACAAACTTGGATTCGATTATAGCCTTTGTATTGGGGATTCACTACGAGGTACGGGAACACGAATGTTTTCAATAGATAAAAATTCTCCGTGTTTCAGTGCCTCCGTGGTTTTGCCGTGCGGTTACAATCGCCGCCATGCCAGTTCCCCGCCACCCCCATTGGACCGCTTATCTGGCGCTTTCAATCGGCATTATCACGCTCGGGTTCTCAGCTATCTTCACTCGCTGGGCGGACGCGCCCGGCGCCGTGGTTAGCTTTTATCGCATGGGCATTGGCACTGTTGCGTTGGCGGTTCCGTTTGTCGCGCGCTGGAATCGCAGGCGCGCTATTTCGCGCCGCGGCCTGCTGCTGGCTCTGCTTGCTGGCATCTTCTTCGCCCTGGATCTCGCCACCTGGTCCACAGGGATCGCCTTAGAAGGCGCCACTATACCCACGTTGCTTGGTAACATGGCGCCTGTTGTAGTAGCTCTCGGTGCCTGGCTCCTCTTCAAAGAGAAATTGAACGTCAGTTTTTGGCTCGGCTTATTGCTTGCCATCGGCGGCGTGATCGCTGTGCTCAATTTAGATTTCAGTCGGGGATTAGTAATCCGGCCCGGGGCGCTTTTTGGTTTGGCCGCGGGCTTTTTCTATGGAGTGTACTTTCTAATTACCCAAAAAGGTCGGGAGGAACTGGATGCATTGAGTTTCTTCTGGCTTGCAACACTCAGTTCGACCATTACTCTCTTGATCTTGAGCCTGTTTCTGGAGAATCCGCTCGCGGGGTATTCAATATTTACTTATCTGAATTTCCTTGCGCTGGGTCTGATCGTGCAAGGCGCCGGTTGGCTGGCAATCAACTACGCCCAGGGCTACCTGCCCGCTTCACTAGTTGCACCGACCTTGCTTTCGCAGCCGGTACTTACCGCCATCTTGGCTGGTCCCCTACTCGGCGAACGCTTCACACTGGTGGAATGGCTGGGTGGCGCAGTGGTGGTGCTTGGCATTGTCATTGTCCACCGCAGTCACCGCAGGTCAATGGCAACGGCAGGAATTCAGGCCTAGTCTTAGCATGGCAAGCCAAAAGATCGATCTCAAATCTCCAGTCTCCAGTCTCGACCCTGTCGGTCTCGGCAATCTACTCATCGTCTATCTGGTCTGGTCAAGCACTTATCTTGCCATCCGCATCGCCGTGCGCGAAGGCGCCGGATTCCCGCCTTTCACCATGGGATTTATGCGGGCCGCTCTTGCTGGCATTCTCCTGCTCGCCTGGGGCTGGTTGCGCGGCGAACGAATGCGACTAACGCGTCGGGAGTTCCTCACTCTGGCCGCCTCCGGATTGCTGCTCTGGCTTGGGGGCAATGGACTGGTCACCTTCGCTGAACAACGCACCGACTCAGGGCTGGCGGCGCTCATGGTAGCCGCTTCGCCTATTTGGGCGGCTCTTTTGGAAGCCATGGTTGACCGCCGCTTACCTTCCCTTCAATTGGTGCTGGCTCTAACAATCGGTTTCGGGGGCATCGCCTTGTTGACCGCACCGGCACTAATGACAGGTGTTCGTGCAGACGCCATCGCCATCCTGGCACTGATTGGCGCGCCGCTTACCTGGGCGTCGGGATCCGTGCTGCAGGCCCGGCGACCGGTAGCGCACTCCCCGCGCACCAGCTCAGCCTACCAAATGGCTTTTGGAGCGGTTGGCTTTGCGATTGTGGTCCTGCTGCTCAACGAGCCGTTGCCAACACCGACCCAAGAGGCTTGGCTCGCATGGGGATATCTGGTGGTATTCGGTTCATTGTTTGCCTTCACCGCCTACGTTACGGCTCTTCGTCTGTTGCCCACAAGGATTGTAATGACCTACGCCTATGTCAATCCTGTACTTGCTGTTCTATTGGGTTACCTCGTCCTTGGCGAAACCATCACCGGGTGGACGATCGTTGGAACCGCGCTGGTTTTGCTCGGTGTCGCGGGTGTTTTCCGCGAACGACAGCAACTTAAACAGGCGAACAAAGATGCAGAGGCTCAGGTAAGTAAGCCAGTGCTTGACATTGAAATTGGACCGCACTCGACTTAATCACTGCCTGATGTAAGCTTGAATCTAATTGGGGTTTACTAGAAAGAGAGACCATTCTGGGTAGGCAGGCAATTTGTCAAGTTATATCGACCACCACTCCCTAGGAGATGTCCTCCTATCTTGACAAGAGGCAAAATGAAACTTGATTAGGCCAAACTCGTATACTTAAGAATGAAACCTTTGGAGGCCGTATGGATATAGAGCGCAGGTCGAATATCGCCTTTGGTTTGATTCTATTTCTGATCGGTGGGTTTTTCCTGGCCGCCCAATTCTTTCCGCAGCTAAGCGAGATCGTCCGCGTCGATTACGCCTGGCCGTTCTGGGTGGTCGGCGTCGGCCTGATCTTCCTGATCATGGCCGTAGCAGTTCGCGCCCCCGGCCTGGCTGTGCCGGCATCCATCATTTCGGGTATCGGCGGCATTCTCTACTACCAAAACAGCACTGGCGCCTGGGAAACGTGGGCGTACGCCTGGACGCTGATCCCGGGTTTCGTTGGCGTAGGCATCATCATCATGAATTTTCTCGAAGGGCGTTTCGTCCGCGGGTTGCGTGAAGGTTTCGGTCCTATTCTGGTCAGCCTGGTCATGTTCGGCATCTTCGGTAGCTTCCTGGGCGGACCAGCCGCCCTTCGTCAGCTCTGGCCTCTTTTACTCATCGGCTTGGGTGTATGGATCATGCTGAAGGGAAGGCTTAGGATGCATCGAGATGTGGAAGTCATAAAGCGCGACGGTGAAGAGTAAATTTTCAGCCGCGATATAATCTTTTTGCATTGAGGATGACTTGGCGCAGGAGGCTGCGCCAGTCGCTTTCATACCCGAAAATGAATCGCCTTACGAATCCAGTCGACACGCTCAACAGACCCCTGCATGATTTGCGCATTTCGGTCACGGATCGCTGTAACTTCCGCTGCACTTATTGCATGCCTCGCGGGGTCTTTGGCCGTGATTACCAGTTCCTGCCCCACGACCAGTTGCTGACCTTTGAAGAGATCACCCGCCTTGCGCGCATCTTCGTTAGCCTCGGCGTGCGCAAGATACGACTAACCGGTGGAGAACCGCTGATGCGCCGCGAGCTGGAAACCTTGGTTTCCATGCTGGCAGAGATCCCAGGTGCGGAGGATCTGGCCATGACCACCAACGGTTCATTTCCCGTGACGCGGGTAGGCTCGCTGAAAGCTGCCGGCCTCAAACGTATTTCCGTGAGTCTGGATTCCTTGGATGACGCTGTGTTCAAGCGAATGAATGATGCCGATTTCCCAGTGGCTTCTGTGCTTGAGTGGATCGAAGCCAGCGCAAATGCCGGCTTAGGTCCGGTGAAGATCAATATGGTTGTGAAGCGCGGTGTCAATGAGCAGAGCATCTTGCCCATGGCGCGTTACTTTCGCGAAAAGGGGCACATCCTGCGCCTCATCGAATTCATGGATGTAGGTCACAGCAACGGCTGGCGGTTGGACGATGTGGTCACCGCGCGCGAAATTCGCGACCTCATCGATGCCGAGCTGCCTATTGAACCGTTGCAGCCCAATTATCGCGGCGAGGTCGCCAATCGTTACCGCTATGTGGATGGCAGCGGCGAAATTGGCATCATCGCCTCGGTCTCCCAGCCGTTCTGCGGCGACTGCAACCGGGCGCGCCTTTCTGCCGATGGCCGGCTCTTTACCTGCCTCTTTGCTATCCATGGCTCCGACCTGCGAGACCTGCTGCGCAACGGTGTGGACGACGAATCCATTCGCGGCGTCATTGGTGATGTTTGGCGAAAGCGCACGGATCGCTATTCCGAGTTAAGGTCTTCGCAAACCACGGATCTTCCCAGGGTGGAAATGTCCTATATCGGGGGCTAGTCATGTTCTCGAAGCAAATCACCACCATCCTGTTCGATCTCGACGATACTCTGCGCTACAACGACCCGCACGCGCACACTTTCTTTTGTGACTTTGCTGAAAAACTTGGCGGCCCGCTAGATAAGGAGCAACGCCGCGAGGCCCAGCGCTGGGAGCATCGCTATTGGGCTAGCTCTCCTGACTTGATCAATGACATAAAGACGTTTACGGAGGGTACCGAGGCCTTCTGGCTGAATTACAGCCGGCGTCATTTAAAGGCTCTGGACTTTCCGCAAGCGGAGGCAGAGCGGCTTGCCGCATTAGCCCATGCCCACATGCGCGATTCGTATAGACCTGTGAGCCGTGCCCGCCCAGATGCCGCTGAAGCGCTAAGTGAAATGCGCAACTTCGGCTATAGTTTGGGCATAATTACCAACCGTAATAAACCCATTTATGGTGAGATGCACAACATAGGGCTGGATTTGTATTTCGATTTCTACCTGACCGGCAGCCAGTTAGGCGCCTACAAGCCGCGCAAAGAGATCTTCGAAAACCTGGTGACTTTTACCGGTCATTCCAAGGACGAGTTGCTTTATATCGGCGACAACTATTACGCTGACGTGCTCGGGGCGCGCAACGCCGGTATTGAAACCGCATTGCTCAACTGGAACGGTCTCTATGCGGATGTAGACTGCCCTACGATTCGATCGATTGCAGATTTGATTCCATTGCTCCAGCCGCAGCTTGTCTCCTGATGGCGAAACGCCTGCCACGCGACTTCTTTGCTCAGCCCACGGTGGATGTCGCCCGGCAATTGTTGGGCTGCGTGCTGGTGCGCATTGATCAGGTCAATGGGCACAGTAGGCGCATTTCCGGCATCATCACGGAGACTGAAGCCTACTGCGGAGAAGAGGACCTTGGCTGCCACGCCAGAGCGGGGCGCACCAAACGCACCGAAGTAATGTACGGTCCCCCAGGGCATGCTTACATCTACTTTACCTACGGTAATCATTGGATGCTCTGCGTGGTTACTCAGGCCGAAAATGAGCCACACGCCATCCTCATCCGAGCCATCCAGCCGCTGGACGGCATTGACCTTATTTCCCGGCGACGCCGCGGGCAACCCGAAAAGCGCTGGACGGATGGCCCTGGAAAGTTGACCAAGGCGCTAAGATTGGACGAAAAACTCAACGGGGCAGACCTCGCCGCGTCCAAAGCTATAATATTTATTGAAGCCGAACCGCCCGTCCCTGATGACCGGGTACTGATTGGTCCCCGGATCGGCTTGTACACGGTTCCCGAGCCCTGGAAAAGCAAACCGTGGCGATTTTTGGCGACCTGACCATACAAAACCACTGAGGAGAAACAATGAACAAATTACTGGAAGGGAAGAACGCCCTGATTTTCGGGGTGGCCAACGATCGCTCGATTGCCTGGGGCGTGACCAAGTCCTTGCAGGAACACGGAGCCAGGATCGGTCTGAGCTATGCCGGTGAGATCCTGAAAAAACGTGTCGTACCTTTGGCCGAATCGATCGGCTCGGATTTTGTCGAGGAATGTGATGTTACCAAGGATGAGGCGATTAAGGCGGTAGCAGAAAAGGCGAAGAAACACTTTGGACAAATCGACATCTTGGTGCACTCCATCGCCTTTGCGGGTCGCGAAGAGCTGATGGGTTTTTACTATGATGTGACCCGCGAGGCTTTCCTTCGCACCATGGACATCAGTGTTTTTTCTTTCACCGCGCTCGCCGCGGCGTTCTCAGACATCCTTGCGCCAAGGGCCTCCCTGATGACTATGACGTATTACGCTTCTCAAAAAACTGTGCCGAACTACAACGTAATGGGGGTGGCCAAGGCAGCCTTGGAGGCCTCTGTACGCTATCTGGCTCGCGATTTAGGTCCGCGTCAGATTCGTGTCAATGCCATTTCGGCTGGACCCATCCGCACTCTGTCAGCGGCCGGGGTAAGCGGTTTTCGTTCCATGTACGGCCAATTCGCCGCGGTCGCACCATTGCGCGAAAACGTAACTGCTGAAGATGTAGGTAACGCTGCTGTTTTTCTGGCGTCTCCTTTGTCAACCCATATAACGGGTGAAGTACTCTACGTAGATTCGGGATTCAATATCATTGGGATAGCCGCCGAGGACAAAGCGGAAGGAGAGGCAGCCGCTTCCTGATGTTCCGTCGTAAAGCCAATGCTCCCCAGCAAACGGCGCCCCAGCCAGTTGAGCGTATCACCTCGGTAGTGGCTGATGGCGTCAGCCTGCGCGGCAAGCTAACCGGCGCCGGCGGGGTACGCATCGAAGGCGCCTACGACGGCGAAATTGAACTGGACGGCCTTTTGGTTATTGGCCCCACGGGCCGCGTTACCTGCCCACAACTCAAAGCGCGCCACGTGATCGTGGCCGGAGCCATGCGTGGCGACATTCTGGCTGAGAAGGTAGAAATCCGCGCCGGCGGCCGCGTTTGGGGCGACGTGACTACGGTAACCATGTCGACTGAAGAGGGGGCCTTCCTGCGTGGTCAGATACAGATGGAAGAAAAACTGCAGTTGGGTATCACGCGGCCGGTGGTTGAGGCTTCGCCGCCCGATAATGATGCTGGAAAGCAGCAACACGTTGCTTCAGGCGCAGCGCCCCTGAAGGACGCAAAGGAAGAAAAGCTGCCCGCCACCAATACGGCGACAAGCGCCGAAACAACTAAATTCAAGCAAACGAAACAAGGAAAGACGAGAGCCAAGTAAAACCCCGCAACGTAATCTTTGCGGGGTTTTTATCTCAGTGACCAGGGGACTATCTATCGGCTCGTATCAATAACAGTGGGCGATCTACTTTGTGCAGCACACCGCTGGTGACACTCCCGTAAAACACGCGTTGTAAGCCCGAGCGGCCATGGCTTGTCATGGCAATCAAATCGGCGTTTTTTTCCCGAGCCGCGTTGACCACAGTGTTCACGGGATCCCCGCGCTGAATAACACGTTCAGTTGCAATGCCCTTCTTTTCAAGCTCCTTGGCCTTTCCTTCCAGATATTCGGCCGCGCCTTCTTCAGCCGCCTTCAGGCTCTTCCAATAGAGTTCGAGTTCTTGCGGCGGAGGCGTGACCATCATACTGACGCTGGGGGTGAAACCGGCGGCGGCTGGCTCGATCACCTCCAGCAAGATCACAGTACTTTTGCCTTGGGTTGCCAGGGCCTCGACGTGGGGGAGTATTTTTTCAGCGCGCGGGGAACCGTCTAGGGGAACCAAAATGCGCTTATACATAAGACCTCCTGCCTCTACGACGCCGAAAGCTCTCGCTTCGCATTCATTGTACAGGAGATGGCGTCTGGAATAAATAGTCCACCCCAACTGGGGATGACCCTATTCCCTAAAACGCCGGTTTGGTAATTGCCGTTATGGTGATGATCTAGGCCTTGACTCTTTGAAAACGGATGTCTTCTTCCAAAGTACGTTTAAGGCCGTTCTCCAGTGTCGTACGCGGTTGGACTCCAAGCAGCTTCCCTGCCAATTCGGTATCTGCGCGCATACGCGAAACCCCAGGATCATTGCGCGGCGTATACAAGATCTCACCGTGGCTGTCCGCCGCATCCAGAATGGATTTGGCCAGGTCGCGCAGCCGAGTTTCATTGCCGCTGCCAACGTTAATGACCCGTTGATCCACATCGGGAGCGGTGGCCGCGGCAATCAGTGCGCGAACCACATCGTTGACGTAGACGAAATCGCGGGTCTGATTGCCGTCGCCGTGAACCACCAGAGAACCGCCGCGTGTTGCCTGGCGAAGCCAGTTGGGTACCACCGGTGGATGTGAAGGAGGCAAGTGCTGACCGGGGCCATAGGCGTTGAAGATACGCAGGCACACGGTTTCAATACCCCACAAGGCGCCGATGGTTCGCACATAGTATTCAGAGGCCAGTTTGGAAACTGCATAGGGAGATCGGGGAAAGGGGGAAGCATCTTCGCGCAGCGGCTGCTCCTGCTGATCGCCGTATACTGCGCCCGAGGAACCGAAGACGACGCGTCTAACGCCAACATCACGCATCGCCTCCATCAGGCTGACCGTGCCGCCGACGTTAACCTCGGTGTATTCGCGGGGATATAAGAGGGATTCAGCCACGCTGACGCGTGCCGCCAGGTGATAAACGCAATCGATATCCTGCAATAATGTCCAAAGCTTGGGCCGGTCATTGACATCCCCCCGGGTGAAATGCACATCTTCGAACAATGCCTTGGGGTCGCCGCTGGAAAGATCGTCCAACCCGCGTACCAGGTGTCCCTCGCGCGCTAACTGGTTGGCCAGGGCAGAGCCCAGGAAACCTGCCGCCCCGGTGATTAAAAAATTCATGGCGCGGATTATAGCATTCGGCTGCAGGTACTTAGCGGCAAGTTGAAGATGGCTCCCTGAACTGCTATCCGTCTCGCTGCCTGGGATTATTCATAATCGCGCGGGGGTATCCATCCATGACTTTAACAACCTCATTTGACGATGCTCCGACGTACCAAGTATGATGCCACACAATGCATCGCGTTGGCCCTGTTGTTGCATTAATTCTTCTCAGCCAATTGATTATTGCCGCGAATCCACGGCTATCTGACGCCGCAGAGCAGGTACGCGCATTTACTCGATCCATCGAATTCGATTACATCGCCTGGACGTTGGAAGCCTCACTCGTAAAATTGCGCCAATCTGCACTGGGATTGGAAAGATACTTGAATGAGGATGGGCAAACGCAGATCGTGCGCGACTATATGCAATTGGTCGCACAGATTCAAACCTCAGAGTGGCAGCTCGGCAACCTGCACGCAGACCCAAACCAGGACCGCGTGGCAAATGAGATCGCGGCTCTCAACGAACAGCTTGCGGGTTTCCATGCGCAGCGTGAGCAATCCGCACCCCTTGCAGAGAGCATATTGCAAGCCCAGGTGCAATCAATCCTAGAGCAACATAGACTCACAACGTTCGGGCAGCCCTTGCCGCCCATTTTCTATCACAGCACGCCTTTACCTTGGGCGCTGATAGTCTCCCCCCGAACAGCCATCAACCAAGTCGCCAACATTTCGCTGGAAACAAGCCTCGGATTGGAAGACCACATTGCGTTGGAGGATGAGGTCACTGGGAAGTTGGACTTCTCAACGCTGGTGGTGCCGGTGGGTGGCGTGGGAACCTATCCAACCATGGTTGCACAAAGCAGCGATCTGAACTGGCTGGCCGAAGTGGTTTCTCATGAATGGGCGCATAACTATCTGACTCTGCACCCACTCGGCCTGCTCTATCTAGAAGGACCGGAACTGCAGACGATGAACGAGACCACCGCCAATATCGTGGGCAAAGAAATCGGCGCGGCATTGATCACCCGCTATTATCCCGATCTGGCGCCGCCTGAGCTGGCGGCCTCCTCGGCTCCGGCCGCTGAAGAAGGGGCTGAGGCCCCCGTTTTCGACTTTCAGCAGGAAATGCACAGCACCCGGGTGCAAGTAGATGCTCTGCTGGCAGCAGGGAAAGTCGAGGAGGCCGAGCAGTACATGGAAAAACGTCGCCAATTATTTTGGGAGAATGGTTTTGTCATTCGCAAATTGAACCAGGCTTACTTTGCGTTTTATGGTAGTTATGCTGATGCTCCGATAGGACCTGCCGGTGAGGATCCGGTAGGCGTCGCAGTGCGCCAATTGCGCGCCCGCAGTAGCTCGCTGGCCGAATTTGTGCATCGAATGCAAGGGCTTACTTCGTTCGAAGCATTGCAAAGACTGCTGGTCAGTCTTGATTAAATAAGATCTGCCCGCTGATAAAATAATCCACCTATGCGCCTACCGTTGTCTTTGATATTTGCGCTGTTGCTTTCTGCTTGCTCCAGTGCCGTGGCCACTGCACCGATTGAAATCGGCCCGACTGGGGTCTCCACTGAAGTCGCCATCCTTCCAGAGTTCACTTGCACTTCGGTGACCTCGGGTGAGACGAGTGACCAGGCCAACTCGCCGCTGGGCGAAGTTGAGGAAACGGATTGGGTGCGTGGCCCGGCTGACGCGGCCGTGACTGTCATCGAATACAGCGATTTTCAATGCCCGTTTTGCGCGGGGCTGGCGGAAACACTGGCGCACCTAGAAGCGAAATATCCTTCTGAGCTTCGTGTGGTCTATCGCCACTTCCCGCTGATTGGATCGCCAGAGCAGCCCTTGCACGATAAGGCGGCTCTCGCCATGCAGGCTGCCGAGGCAGCCGGAGTGCAGGGGAAGTTTTGGGAAATGCACGATGCTTTGTTTGCTGGCCAGGACGATTGGACAGGGATGAGTATCGAGGGCTTCGAAAACTGGCTGCAAGAAACCGCCGCCTCCCTCGACTTGGACTTGTCGCAATTCAGCCAGGATGTTCACAGCGAGGATTTGGTTCAAATGGCGCAAGATGCCTGGGCCAAAGGCCAGGAACTGCAAATCACCTATACGCCGTACATTTTGATTAATGGCCTGCTTTACCCAGGCCCAAGCGATTTGAACAGCTTTGAGCCCATCATCCAATTGGAAATGTTAGCTGAGCGTCAGTTCGATGAGTGCCCGGCGATGATCTTGGAGCCTGGAGCCGATTACACGGCTACTCTTCATACAGAAAAAGGGGATATCTTCGTGGAACTCTATCCCGAGATCGCGCCGATGGCGGTGAATAGTTTCGTTTTTTTAGCCGAGAACGATTGGTTCGATAAGGTCACCTTCCACCGCGTGCTGCCCGGGTTTATCGCCCAGGCAGGCGACCCAACTGGAACCGGGTATGGCGGCCCCGGATATTCATTCGCCATCGAGCTGCACTCCGAATTCAACTTTGACCGTGCCGGCCTGCTGGCAATGGCTAACGCCGGTCCAACATCCAACGGCAGCCAGTTCTTCATCACCCTGGCTCCCGCCGGACATCTCAACGGCCAATATACGATTTTCGGTGAAGTCATCCAGGGCATGGATGTGGTGGAGAGCCTGACGCCGCGCGATCCCTCCCAGGCGGTTGGTCTCCCGCCCGGGGATCTGATCTTGGACGTTAGCATCGAGGTTCATTGAGCACGGGGGCGATCCGCAAACAAACGCCGAGCGGGTTCCATTGGCTCTCGTTGTTTCAATTCGTCTTTAGCGGACTGGCGCTATCTGGAATTTGGGGGCTGGCCGCCGTTTCTATCTTCGAGAATTTTCTAAGTGGTTTTCGGCCAGCGAATGCTTTGGGACCGGATTGGTTCGCATCGTTTGGTTACTTCTCCATGGGTCTTTTGCTCCTGCCTTCTACGATTCTGTCCCTTCGTCGCATTCTGGGTCGACCTTCACAGGAGGTCGGAATTCCGGGCGGGCGTTTCGGCCTGAGTGTCTTTCTCATCCCAATTGCTCTGGCGGTGGGCGCCTGGTTGCAGGCAAACAATCTTTCCGGTTGGGTGCCCCCACTCCATATTTTCGTTGTGTTGCTTTCGATAGCCTGGCTGCTGTGGCTTGCCATTCATGATCTAGAGCCCGGCTCCGGTCAGCGTTCCTGGGGAGCGTTGAGCAGCGGAATGGCCCTGACACCCATGTTCGCCATCGTGCTGGAAATTATCGGAGCGGTTTTCTTGTTTTTGGTCCTGGCAATCTATATCGGTGCGAATCCAGAATTAACCCAGGCCCTGGAAACAATCAACAACCTGTCCGACCCGATTAATCCAAACATCGAGTTGTTTCTGGAAAACCTGCAACCCTTTTTTAATGATGCCTTTGTGGTTTTCCTCATCGTTGCCGGATTGGGAATTTTTGTTCCACTGATCGAAGAACTATTCAAACCCCTCGGCGTGGCATTGTTGCTGGGTCGAAACCTCACCCCGGCCCAAGGCTTTGCTCTGGGAGCGATTTGCGGCGCAGGTTATGCTTTGCTGGAAAATCTCACCATTGGCGTGAGCAGCGAAACCTGGGCGCTGATCTCCGTGGGACGCTTTGGTACCGGTGCCATGCACATTCTTACTACTGCGCTCAGCGGCTATGCGCTGGTGCGGGCAAAAAACGAAAAGAATTTTTTGGGACTGGCTGGAACCTACGTCTTGAATGTAGTCATTCATGGGGCTTGGAACACGCTGGCAGTGCTCACCAGCGCGGCTACATTGGCCAACACTCAAACCGGAGGCTTCCTGCCTTCTGAATTGATATTAATCGCTCCTTCATTGCTTGCCGCCTTGGCTTTTGCGTGTCTATTCTTTTTGCGCCGGTATAATCACCGCCTTCGTAATGCGGGCCCCAGGTCGCTAATGCCGCAGACCAGCCCAAATCTCTATAGGAGTTGACCCTCGCATGGACTTAATTCTGGCTGCTTTGGATTTCTTTTTGCATCTCGATGTTCATTTGGCTGAGATCATCGGCGCCTATGGCATATGGACTTACCTCATTTTGTTTGCGATCATATTTGCGGAGACCGGATTCGTGGTTACGCCTTTTCTCCCCGGCGATTCTTTGATTTTCGCCGCGGCCACGTTTGCTGGGCTTGGTTTGCTGAACCCATTTTTATTATTTGTTCTTTTGGTTGTCGCAGCCATCCTTGGCGACAGCATCAATTACGCCATTGGGCATGCCATCGGGCCACGCGTATTCCGTGAAGATGTGCGCTTTCTTAAACGGGAATATCTAGACCGCACCCATGCATTCTTTGAAAAGTACGGCGGCAAGACCATCATCCTGGCGCGTTTCATGCCTATTATTAGGACCTTTGCGCCATTTGTGGCCGGGGTCGGCGCGATGACTTACGGGAAATTCTTGCTGTACAACGTGGTTGGCGGTTTGCTGTGGGTGGGGCTCTTCACCATCTTGGGTTATTTCTTCGGCAATATCCCTGCTGTGCAGGAGAATTTTACTTTGGTTATTTTAGGCATCATATTGATTTCGGTGCTCCCGCCCATCGTTGAATTCTTCCGCGAACGCAGCAAGGCGAAACGCCTTGCTATGGAATAAAAATCGGGCTGCCTGAGCAGCCCGATTTTCTTGTTCCGCTGATTAGTCGGCAGGCATCAGGAAAAGATGGCTCTCCGCTTCTGCTTCGATCGCCGCGCGATCCCAATGCATAGGCATATATTCAACATTGGCCCAAAGCCCCGCTAGATCAATATAGTGCTTGTGGTAGGCGTGCCCGGATTGGCCTGTCGTGTTGATTTGCAGCGAGTTCTCCCAGTTTCCGAGATCCACGATGCTTCGCTTGGATGGCAGGCTGGTGACATCAAAGGTGCCGGTGGCTGCATTCCAGTTGGTGGCATTCACGATGGCGCTGCCACCAGAAACCGGGAAGGGCCCGCGGTTGAACAGCGAACCGATCAGGGGAAAGTTGTCCATTGTCTGGTGCACAAAAGTGATCGTATGCAACTGGCCCCAGGCCCATTTGGAGGGGTCGTCGCCCTGACTGCTCTCGAGTTCGGCGACTGCCGCAGTGAATGCGTCGTGCAGTACTTCATCTCGCGTCTCCAACTTGTTAGTGGCAACGTCATCCCACCAGGTGTCTTCCGGGTCGCTGAGCAGGTTATCGATGACCACGTACCAAAGCGAGTTACCGCTTGGCCAGTAGGCCTCGGGCAACTCATCGTTGAATGTCGCCTTAAGCAGTTGTTTCCAGAAGGTGTTGAATAGAGCGGCCTCCGCAGAATCTATCGATTGATCTCCGTCCCATGCCAGTAACTGATCACGCAGCGAATTGATTTTCGCATCGGCGAAGTCAAAGGATGAAAGCGCCGGGATGATTTCCAATGCGCCGAGGTTAACCGAGTCGCCTTGCATGCGCTGGTAGTAATCGATGTCGATAGGTCCTGGCGCCGCTTCAATCAAGTCAACGACGCGTTGGGCGCGATATCCATAATCCCAGAAATCGGCGATCAGGTAGGGATAGTCCGCACCTACGATGGCGTTGTTTGCAGTAACAAGGTAACTAGATTCGGGATTCTGTCCATAAGGCAACTCTTCAAATGGGATATACCCTTGCCAGGCATACTCATGGGTCCAACCGGGCACTGGGTACTTGCCATCTGATTGGTTGCGCAGCGGGATATGTCCGGGCATTTGGTAACCAATGTTGCCGTCAACGTCTGCGTAGAGAAGGTTCTGCGATGGCCCCACAAACTCACGCGCGGCTTCGCGGAATTCATCGAAGTTCTGGGCGCGGTTGATCTTGAAGATAGATTGTAGGGTATTGCCCGGGTCCAGCGCAGTCCAGCGCAGGGCGACGGCGTAGCTCCCGGGGAGTTCCAGCCCAGAAGTCTGGTCGAAATCTGCCAGATCGCCGAAACTCTCCGAGATGATGGGTCCAAACTCCGTGATGCGTACGGGTAAATCTACGGTTTCATCTCCGGCGACAAGAATGTTCTCTTCAACGATTGTCATATCAACCCATTGGCCATTCATTTCGTATTGATTCGGGTTCTCCGGGTTGACCTTGATAATGTAAAGATCCATCACGTCGGCGCCTACGTTGGTGAGACCCCAGGCGATGCGATCATTGTGACCGATGACAATACCGGGTACGCCGACAAAGGACACACCGATCGTTTCGTAGGAACAATCAGGCCCTTTCGGCATGCAGTGTAGACCGACTTGGTACCAGATGGATGGCATGCCGGCATCCAGGTGCGGGTCATTGGCCAGCAGCGGGGCGCCGGTGGCAGACAGTTCGCCTGAAATCACCCAGCTGTTAGAGCCGAGTTCAGCGGCGGGATCACCACCTAGCCATTGGTCGGCGGCGGCCGCCTGATCGCTGAGCCGATCGAAAACCTGCGCAAGCTCGGCGGGTAACGCGGCCTCGGGAATTGGCGGCAGAGAACTTTCCGAGGAGACGAATTCGTAATCGGGCAAGATAATGGGATGGGATTCCGGATAGGTTGGGAACAATTCTTCTATGCGTTCCGGCGACATCGAGCTGAGCAGGATGGCGCGCTCGATCTCGTTATCCATGTTGTCGCGTAGGTCCCAGGCCATAGCTTTGGCCCAGGTGAGCGAGTTAACCGGTTCCCAAGGGGCTGGTTGATAATTGCTGTTCAGCAAGCCTAGGAATAAATATTCGAGACTTAGTTCGCTGCCCTGATGGTCGGCGAGATAAGCATTCACGCCCTCTGCATAAGCCTGCAGCATGGCCAGGCTGTTTGGGTCCAGTAATTCCAGCTCAGCGCGTGCCACTCGTTCCCAGCCTATGCTGCGCAGGAATATGTCGGTATCTAGGGTGGCGCTGCCCAACAGCTCGGAGAGGCGACCGGCGCCAACGTGGCGTTGGAAATCCATCTGCCAGAAGCGGTCCTGCGCGTGGATGTAACCTTCCGCAAAAAAGAGGTCATGTTCGGTGCTGGCGTAAATATGTGGAATACCGGCCTGATCGCGAAAGATCTCTACTTGCCCATCGAGGCCATCGAGAACGATCTCACCATCCGTTTGCGGAAATGAATCGTCGATGGCAGCATAGATAGTGCCGGCCGTAGCCAAGACGGCAATTACGATAAGGGCAAGCAAACCTAGCAAAATACGACCCAGGATGCGGAGCATTTTTACTCCTTAAATTGGATGAGGGGCGGGGGTTGGTGGATTATAAACCCAAGGAAAACCGAAGTTGCGAGGAGCCAAGCGACAGCTAGGCAGAGCCTGCCCTGAGCGAAGCGAATGGGTGGCAATCAGTTTTCCGCAGTTGCGAGCAGTATTGCCTGCAATGCGACGAAGCAACCTCTTCCTAAGCCTTTCGCAAGCGTCGTAATGCAATGTCAACTGGCTACCACAAAAGCTAATGCGTGTTCGTGGGTGTGGCTGAGGGAAATTGCCCAATGAGTGATGCCGCGTTGTTCGGCAAGCTGCTTGGCTTCACCGAACAAATGCAGCACGGGTTCGCGCGCAGGTCCGCGCAAGATCTCGATTTCCAGCCAACTCACCGGCCCGATTCCTGTGGCCAGGGCCTTGGCGACTGCTTCTTTGCCGGCAAAGCGCGCCGCAAGCGACGGCAGGTTTCCCTTGATCTGATCCAGTTCCCGGTTCGTGTAAACGCGTTTCAGGAAACGATCGCCGTGGCGCAGGATGGCGGTTTCCAGACGCTTAACTTCCAACATGTCCACGCCGGTCAGCAAGCCGACCATTAAGTCTCCAAACGCCTGGGGCCGGCGATGGCAACAGCCATTTTGTCGTTTGGCAAATATCTGGCAGCCGCGTCTCGGATTTGTTCGCGAGTGATGGCTTTGATTTCGGCCGGGAATTGGCGGTAATAATCCAGGCCCAAATTGTGCCGTTCGACATTAAGTAAGGCCTCGGTAACTCCGCCGTTGGTTTCCAATGAAAGGGGCATGCTGCCAATGAAATTGGATTGGCAGTCGGCCAACTCCTCTTCAGTTACCAATTCACCTGTGAAGCGCGCCAGTTCCTTGAAAATCAACTCGGTTGCTTTTTCTTCATTGGCCGGGTTCACCCCGGCGGCAACCGCCCAGGGTCCTGGGCCGCTGCCGCCGCCCAGGTTGCTATACGCGTAATACGCTAACCCCGCCTGCTCGCGCACCACATCACCTATGCGGCCCATCAGACCGAAATGGCCCAGGATGTTGTTGCCCAGGTTGGCCGCCATGTAATCGGGTGCGCTGCGCGCCGGCCCCGCGGTGCCGATGATTAGATCGCTTTGACTCTTTCCTGGAATGGCATGGCGCTTGTTCACTCGATCCGCTAGAGGTTCCCATTCCGGCAGCCGGGGGACAGGGGGCTGCTCGGGGTTTTGCCAATCTTCCAGTGCCGCGCGTACTTCGTCAACGGCCTTGCTCGCATCGATGCCGCCGACCACAGCCAGCACCATGCCGCGCGGTCCGTAGATGCGCCTGTGGAAATCCACTAAATCATCCACCGTGATGGCGCCCACAGTATGCGGATGACCTTCTTCTGCCCGCGCATAGGGATGATCGCGATAGACCAGCTCATCGAAGATGAGCGAGGCCATATCGCGTGTATCCTGGGTGCGCAGGGCAAGCCCGGTTAGCAGTTGGGCGCGCAGGCGTTCCACCTGCGCCGTTGGAAAAGTGGGGCGGCGTAATCCCTCACTAAGAATGTCGAGGAGTAGTGGCAGGTCTTCCGACAAGGAGCGGCCGCCAAACCCCGCGGTATGCGTGCCGCCGCTGAACCCGAAGCTGGCGCCAATGGATTCAAGCGAATCGTAGATGGCCCGGAATTCGCGTTTGGCCGTGCCGCGCATCAGCGCGGAAGCGACGAAATCCGCCAGTCCCAATTTCTCCTCGGGATCGAACAGGCTGCCGGCGATCAGGTAGCCGCGCAACGTCACGGCCTGGCTGTTGGGATTCTCGCGCGCTAACACCACGATCCCGTTCGACAGTTCGACGCGCGTGATGTCATCTGCGCCTGGAATAGACGACAGGGGCAACTTCTGCTTGGGCGGGCTGGTGACGGCGCTCATTCGTCCCCTTCGGTCGGGCGGCCATCTGGCTGGTAAACGCCGAGCACGCGGCGCTCCTGGCGCAGATATTTCTGCGCAGCCTGTTGCACCTGTTCGGGCGTCACCGCCTCAAGGCGCTCGAGATAACTCAAGAACCAATTGTACGTTTCGAATATTTCAGCAAACCCCAGCCAAAAGGCTTGATTGGTGATGCTTTCGCTTCCATAGGCGAACAGGGCTTGTGCCTGTTTGACGGCGCGCGCCAATTCCGCGGGCTTGGGAGGACTATCCTGCAGGCGGGCGATTTCTTCATCCAGCGGACCGATGACGTCTTCCGCTTTTTTGCTGGGGTGTACTGTGATGGTGAGATCATACAGGTACGGGTCGATGGTGGCCTGCAATCCGCCGCTAACGCTGACGGCCAGTTCGTTCTCCACGAGTCGCTGATACAACCGCGAGGTTTTATTTGAGATGCCGCCGCTGAAGATATTCAGGTTGCTGGGTCCCGCGAGCAGGCTATCAGCCACGCTCAGCGCGAAGAAATCGGGATCGGTGGCGCGCAGCGAGCGATAGGCTGCGCGCACGAAGGTTGTTTCGCCTGGCCCCTTGGTCACCACGCGGCGTTCTTCCGCGGGTTCGGGCTCTTCATTGGCTACGCGTGTTGGAGCCGGGCCGCTGGGGAAGACTCCATACAGCTCCTGGATGCGCGCCAGCATTACGTTGCTGTCGAAGTCTCCGGCAATGGCGAGGACCGCGTTGTTTGGCGTGTAGAACTTCTTGTAGTGGTTGTACAAGTCGTCCCTCGTCATACTTTGCAGGTCGGCCAGGGTGCCGATCACTTCATGCTTGTAAGGATGGCTCACGAAGGCAGCGGTTTGCACATCCTCATCCAGCAGGAACATGGGATTGTTCTCATTACCCTGGCGCTCCGAAATGATCACTGTCCGCTCCGAAGCAACTTCCTCGGGCTTGAAGATGCTGTTTACCAGGCGATCAGCTTCCAGGCGCAAGGCCAGGTCGATTTTGTTGGCCGGCATAGTCTCGAAGTAAGCTGTCCAGTCAATATAGGTCATGGCATTCCAATAGCCCCCGTCTCGCGAGATGTCTTTATCCAGCTTACCGGCCGGGAAATTCGGCGTGCCTTTGAATTGCATGTGCTCCACCCAATGGGAAACGCCGGTAATTCCGGGAGTTTCGTCTCGAGAACCTACCCGTACCCAAAGCCAATGGCTGATGATTGGCGTGGTATGGATCTCCTTGAGCAGGACTTTCAAGCCATTAGACAGGGTGGTTTGCAGGACATCCATACGTTGAGGTTCTCAGGAAAACGCGCCAAACTATAGCACACCCGTGGTTGGGTGTACACACCCCTGCCTTTGGGTGAAGGCACCTCGCTTTTGAGGTCGGGTTGTGATTCAAGGTACAATCCCAACGTTTGCGGAAGGACTATGGACGAGAAAAAACACGTGGACGAGAAAAAATTCGAAGGGTATAGCGTAGCGGTGATTGGCGCCGGGCCGGCAGGGCTTTTTGCGGCCCGCGAGCTGGCGCAGGCCGGGGCGCAAGTTGCCCTGATCAACCGCGATATCAAGGCCGGCGGCCTAGCGGAGTACGGCATCTACCCCAGCAAGCTCAAGATGAAAGATGGCTTGCGCCGCCAATTTCAACAGGTGCTGGCCCTGCCGAATATCGAATATTTCGGCCATCTTAGCGTCACCCTGGATGATGAGCTGACCCTGGCGGAATTGCAGGAGATGGGCTTCGACGCCATTTTGGTCACTGTAGGCGCCCAGGGCACCAAGAAACTTGGCTTGCCCGGCGAAGACCTGAGAGGCGTGTACCACGCCAAGGACATCGTCTATTACTACAACCGGCTGCCACCCTTCGCGCAGCAGAAATTCCATATCGGCGAGCGTATCGTATGCGTGGGCGTCGGCAACGTGATGGCCGACATTGCTCACTGGGCGGTGCGCGAACTCAAAGTGGATCAGTTCACCGCCATTGCCCGCCGCGGTCCTGGTGATGTCAAATTCACCAAGAAGGAATTGGAAAACGTGATCCGCAATTTGGACATCCCGGAGTTGGACGCTGAGTTCGAGCGCTGCGCGCCGATCATGCGCGCCGTGGGCCAGGATCCGGACGCGGCCAAAGCCTTCATCCTTTCCGCGATGGATGGCGCCGAGGAACCTGTTTCGCAAACGAAATTCTCACTCGAATTCCTGGCGTCGCCGCACCGCATGTTGGATGACGGCAGAGGCGGCGTGCGCGCCATCGAAGTGGAAGAAACCACGCTGACAGCAAAGCCGGACGGCAGCACCTCCGCGAAAGGGCTTGGCACATATCACGAAATCCCTGCGGATACCGTAATTTTTTGCATCGGTGATCGCGTGGATTCGAATTTCGGGCTCCCCCTGGATAAATGGGGTGACTTTGCCAAGCATCCCGAGCCGCGTTTCGCCATCGATGAAATTTCCTACGAAGCCTACAATCCAGAATTGAAGCAAGCTATTGAAGGCATCTTTGTTGCCGGTTGGGCTCGACTTGCGAGCACTGGTTTAGTAGGTGTTGCTCGCAAGGATGGAACCAGTGCCGCGCAGGCCGTGATGAGTTTTCTCGCTACGATTAAGCCCACTGGCGAAGAAGCACTGGCTGTTCTAAACGCGAAAGTATTGATGCTTTCCAAACCCGTAGTGCGCGCCGCCGACCTCAAGAAGCTGGAAGCGGCCGAAGCCGCCCACGCCGCGGAATTCGGCGTGCCCGAATACAAGTTCGCCTCCAACGATGAAATGCTGACTGAAATGGGGCTGACCAGACAGACCGAAGCAGGCTGACCACCACCCCTTTCAATATTTGAGCGCCCGATCTTCTGGCGCTTTTTTATTCTTTTCGACGCGCCCAGAATGGCGCCATCATCGCCAGTCCAACGGCGATCACGATCTCGCCGATAAGCACGCCGCGGCCCTGCCAGTAGCCGAAGAATGGCACCGAAGGCAGCGGCCGGGTGCCGAGGCCGAAGACGTCGGCCATGCCCGAAGCTAGGGCGATCACGTAACCCGTTCCAACCAGCCGGGCGCCTAACTCAGCAACGATGGGCTTGGGGCGGTCGCGCCACAAACCGTCCATGGTCATAAAAGCGCCGGCAGTGATCAAACCCAGCCCAATAATAAAGACGCCGATCTGCACAAAACCCACTACCGGGCTGCGGTCAAGACCGAACCATTGAGGCGCAGCGCCTACCAGGAAAACCAGAGTGCCGATTAACAAAATGCCGATACCAATGCGTTTGCGCATTGTGCTGCTGGTGGTGGGAGAAGGCAACGTCGCCATGCTGGAAGATTCTAACCCGGCGGGTTTACAAAGCAGAAATGGACTGCAGTCAAAGCTGTTTTTTCTTTTCCTCGTACAGCGCCTGGTCAGCTTTGAGCATCAGATCCGCGGGCTGGTTGGCGTCCTGAGGAAATGAAGCCGCCCCGATTGACAGAGTTAGGCTTTCCGCCTTCTCGCCCGGCAGTGACAATTTACAGGCCAGAGCGGCTGCGCGCAGTTTTTGCGCGATCAGTTCATCGTCGCCCCCCTGGGTCTCCGGGAGAATGACGACAAACTCATCGCCGCCGATGCGCGCCATGAAATCGGTGTCCCGCACGCTGAGGCGCAAACAGTGCGCGATTTCGCGCAACGCCGCGTCGCCCACTATATGCCCGTAAGAATCGTTGATCCGCTTGAAACTATCCAGGTCGATCATGAGTACGGAAAATGTATGGCCATAACGCGCCGAGCGGCGAATCTCGTCTGCCAGGCGCGCATCAAAGGCGCGCCGGTTAGGCAATCCGGTGAGCGGATCGGTCAGGGCTTCGTTCTGAACGATGGAGTGAAGGCGGGCGTTTTCCACGGCGATGGCGGCTTGGTCGGCGAGCAGCTCCATGGCGTGCAATTCCTGCTGATCGAAACGGCGCGGATTGGGCCAGGCAATGTTCATCACGCCCAGCACCTTGCCGCCATAGATCAACGGCAGCCCGATGATGGCCCCGTGCCATCCCCCGGGTGCAGTCTGGAATAGCGGGTGTGCCTGCATATCCTCCACGGCCACAACCTTTCCGCTGCGCGCTACGGTATAGGTCAATCCATCCTGGCGCGGCTCGGCCCAAGGTTTTCCGCGGCTGCCATCGGCAAAGATGGAGGCGGCAAAAGTTAATTGGCCATCTTCAGATAAGAAGATGTTTGCGTCCCGGGTGTCGCCGACTAACTTAAAGGCGCTTTCGAGCAGTTGGTACAGGACTTCTTCCAGATTGAGACTCGAGGTGAGCTGAAGACTGGCCTCCCTGAGCACTTCAAGATATCTAATAGCCTTTTCGAGACGGGCGGTATCCATCAATTCTCCCCGGCGTCAATAGTCTACTGCACAAATTCAAAAGCGGCCTTGATGATGCCCTGCGATCCCTTTTGCGCCAGGTCGGACAACGCGCGCTGGTAATTTCGCAAAGGATATTTGCTGCTGATCATCCACCCGAGATCGAGTTTGTCTTTTGCCATCAGGTCGAGCGCCAGGTCGAAGGCTCGCCAGGTCTTGCCCTGATAAGGCTCGGTATCATGGAATTGCCTGGCGGCCAGCACGGTGAGTTCCTGCGCGAAGATAGCGGTCCAATCGACGCCTTTAGCGATGCCGGGAATACCCACCAATACTACTTTGCCGCCGCTGCGTGTTAGTCGATTGGCGTCATCCAGCGAGCGATTGCTGCCCACGCATTCGTAAACGCGATCGACGCCGCCCTCCACCACCAGCCTGCCAAGCAAGGGCTTGAGGATCTCGGCTCCTGTACGCTCGGCAACCTGCGGATACAGATCACCCCGCAGGACTTCGCTGGCGCCCAGACGCTCAGCGGCTTCTGTTTGATTGGCATAACGCGCCGATACCAGGATGCGTGCTTTGCTGCCCAGGGCGCGCAGGGCTGCCAACGTCACTAGGCCCATGGTCCCCGCGCCGAGTATCAAGATAGTTTCGTCATCCTTGGGGAAGTCGATCAAGACAGCGTGTTGGCCACAGGCATAGGGTTCCACCATCACCGCGTTTTCGTCGCTGACATTCTCGGGAACCGCGTAGAGCTGAGCCTGGTGGGCGAGGAAATACGGACTCCAGGACCCGCCCGTGTCGCGCGTGGTGCCGGTCATGATGCCGGGCGCCAGGCTGCCCTCGGTGAATCGCTGGCAGCGGTTGATCTCGCCGCGTGCGCAATATTCGCAAAGGTCGCTGAAACCGCGGGTGACGCAGCTTAGGATGGGATTCACGACGACGCGCTGGCCGATTGACCAGCCTTTGACGTTACTGCCCAGCTCAGCGATGTTACCGACGTTTTCGTGGCCGAAGGTGAACGGGAAGGAGCTGTACGGTGAATAATACGGGCTGGTTTTGAGGTAAATGGCGCCCAGGTCGGTGCCGCAGACGCCCCCCAGCCGTGTTTTTACCTTGACCCAGTCGGGACCCGGCAGGCTGGGTTCCGGTACCTCGCGTATGACGGTGCATGAGGCTCCGCTCCAAAGGATCGAAGGGAACCAGTGTCCAAGCGTCAGACCGAGAGCGTAGCGGGGATAAGAGAAGGTGAACTGAACGGCTTGCATCTAACTTTCGCCGATTATAAGAGCATACAAAAAAGCTATGAGGCCATAAAGCGATACTTATCAGGTGTAAAATCGAACCTTGTATATCTGAGAAATGAAGGCGCGCAATTTCGCCATTGCGTTTGTAATTCTTTCCTTTGCAGTCGCCGGCTGCAGTAGCCCAGCGTCCGCCCCAACCCAAATTACAACTCCACCGACGCAGGTTGCGCAAGCGGCCACACCGTCCACGCCCGCAACCTCTGAACCCAGTCCCACCGCAACTGAAGTCACCCCTCAGCTTGAGGTCGTCGAATGGTACCTCTGGACCGAGTTGCCTGAGTTTGAGGGCGACGTCCCATTAACCTTCATTGAAGTCCTGGTGCGCAATCCCTACGACTATCCAGTCAATGTCTATGAACCGGCAGTTCAGTTCCTGAACGCTGGCGAAGTCGTGTTGCGCACGCGCGATATCCATCTTTACTTGTACGCCGATGCGGGCTGGAACATGATCCTTCCCGGCGAAACGGTGCCAGGCCAGATCATCGCCTGGCCGAACCGTTTCATATCTGAAAAGCCCGAATGGGATTCGTTCACCATCTCTGCAGACATCGAAGAGGCCACCCCGATCCCATACACCACAGACCTGGACATCACCACCGGATCTTTCACTTACCGTGAGGACAGCTTATACAGCGTCAGCACGCTCTACACTAACGGCACGGTGACAAACACCAGCGGGCAACCGTTGAAAACGATATTGCTGCGATCGATTGTCCGCGATGCCAGTGGTCATTTTGTGGGCAGTGGATTGATCGGCGTAATCGGAGATTTTTTCGACGGCAAATACCAGAACTTGGAACCCGGCGGGATTTTCGAAATCCAATATTTGCCCGCTTATGTAAATCCTGCCCTGAGTTCGGAACCCCTGCAATTCGAAGTCACTGGTTTCGGAATTATTGCGGAATAAATTAGGTAATTGGTTAATCTGTTATCAAAGGAATGGAAATGAAAACAACAATCAAATTCGCCGCATTAGCATTCGTCGCCAGCTTGGTGCTAGCCGCATGCGCTTCTCCCGGGCCAACTGAAACCCCAGCGGTGCCTCCAACCGAAAGTTCGCCGCCTACGTCAACGGTCACCCCTGAACCTTCGCTCACTCCCACGCCGGCCTTGCTAGACCTGGAGATCATCGAATGGTATGAACACCCGATCGCCAATCTGGTTGATCCCTCAAGTAAGGTCACGAACGTGGAAGTGCTTATTCGCAATCCCAATGATTTCCACGTCAGCATCGATTGGGATAACGCGGAATTGAGATTTTTGAATTCGGCCGGTGAGGTTGTATATACGAACCCCAGCCCATTCTTCTACATCTGGAAAGGAAAGTGGATGACGCCCGGCCAAACCGCGGCTCTCCAGGCCTGTATGTGTTTCGAGTCAGAGGGCTTGGAAAAACCGGAATGGGAATCACTTGAACTGATTGCGCCGCTGGAGATCATCAACCCCGTCTACACAACGGATGTCGAAGTGACAGCAGAATTTGTCCTCCTCGAGGAAGTACTGCATGGCTATTCCGGACCGGGAGTAGCGACCACCTTGTCCAATACCAGTGATCAGGTACTGGAAAGTATTTCCACGCTGGTATTCGCGCGCGATGCCAGCGGCCGATACGTCGGCATGGCCTCGTTCGGGAATGCGGTGGTGAGTTTCACCGAGGACATTGGCATTCAACCCGGCGACACCGCCAGCGGGTTCGAGGTTAGCCAGATCGACTACCTTGGGAATGAGCGGCTTACCTATGAGGTTCAGGCAATCGGCATCATCGCCCAAGGCGTTCCCACCGCGGAACCTTTGGGAGAGCCTGCTGCGGATTGGCAGGGCATCCCCATCATGCCGGGCGCCATCAGCGGCGGCGAGGTCACCGACGGATACGAATTTACAACGCAAGCTACGGTCGATGAGATCACCCAATTCTATGAAGCCGCGCTTGACGAATTGGGTTATTCGCTAACAACCTCGGGGTCAGAGGCAGGGATCTCGTTCCTGTTATTTCAGAAGGGTTCCACTCAAGCGATCATTGGAATTTTCCCTACTGGCGACATCAGTCGCGTGCAAATTTCAGTGACACAATGATTTGAGGGAATAAAAATCAGCGGCTTTTCGCCGCTGATTTTATTTCTCTGCTGCGCGAGTTGCACTAATCGCCCTTCACGATATCGCTTTGCGCTCGCGCGATGAACGCATCCACGCTGATCGCTCCCAGGTCCTCGCCGGAGCGCAGGCGCAGCGCTACCGCGCCCGCTTCCATTTCTTTGTCGCCCATCACCAGCAT
>DATDRZ010000114.1:0-7109 GCA_035291465.1 Anaerolineales bacterium | reverse complement strand
CAATCTGGCGACGATTCTCGCCGTCTCCAGGGCGCGATCCAGCGGGCTGCTGTACACCGCTTTCAGCGGTGTATCTTTCATTGCCTCAGCCAGCGCGGCAACTTCGGTGCGTCCTTTTTCGTTCAGGTGCACTCCCGGCAGTCGCCCCGCTAGCAGCCCTTTCTTTACATAATCATTGTGTCCATGACGGATCAAATGAACTATTGGCATATGAAGTATTCTACTTTGACAACTTAATCCGCCTTAGATTATCTTTTACTCGTAGGGGCGGGTTTGGTTCCTTGCCCTCACCATCTCATCTCAGACTTGACTAAACCCGCCCGTTCAATCCGAGAATTTTGATGCTTTTTTTGTTTAAAGCTTACAGCTAATAGCTAACCGCTGCTTTATGTTGGTTTGTGCCGGCTCTTCAACTGATCGATAGTCTCAGTATCCAGAGCAGGCACTTCGGTGACAGTCTTGATTCCCAGCGCCTTGCGCTGCGCCTCACGCCAGCGCGCCAGGCGGTCTTTCACCTCAGCTTCATAGCCCTGTTCTGAGGGCGAGTAGAAATACGTGCCCAGTACATCTTTTGGCAAATATTGCTGCGGCGCGAAATGCTCCGGCTCGTTGTGGGGATAGACGTAACCGTCCCCATGTCCCAGGGCTTTGGCATCCCGGTTTGCGTCCTTCAACGGATCGGGGACCTCGACCAATCCATCCTTTTCGATCTTCTGGTACGCGGAAAAATAAGACGTCGCTGAATTGGATTTAGGCGCTGTCGACAGGTAAATGGTCGCATGCACGATGGGGTAGATACCTTCGGGCAGTCCCACATAATCGAAGGCTTGCGCCGCGGCACTCGCCACCACCATGCCCAACGGGTCTCCCATCCCAATATCTTCGCCTGCCAGGATCAGCAGGCGCCGTAAGATGAAACGCGGATCCTCGCCGGCATACAGCATCTTCGCCAGCCAGTAGAGCGCCGCGTCCGGGTCCGATCCACGCACAGATTTGATGAAGGCCGAAATCGTGTCGTAGTGCGCGTCGCCGTCTTTATCGTACAGCACCGCTCGCCTTTGGATGGATTCCTGCGCCACCGCCAGCGTCACGTGCACTGCGCCCTGCGCTTGGCCATTCTTTGGCGGCGTGGATTCCACCGCTAGCTCCAGCGCATTCAACGCGTTGCGCGCATCGCCACCGGCAATATGGATGATGTGCTGAATAGCGTCCTCGTCTAACCTGACCACGCGGTTGCCAAACCCGCGCTCCTTGTCGCTCAGCGCCTGCTCCAAAATCCTGCGCACATCGGCATCGCTCAGCGGACGTAATTGGAACACTCGCGAACGAGAAACCAGCGCGCCGATCACTTCGAAGTAAGGGTTTTCTGTGGTGGCGCCGATCAATGTGATCGTGCCGTTCTCAACGTGCGGCAGCAGCGCGTCCTGTTGCGCCCGGTTCCAGCGATGCACCTCGTCTACAAACAGAATGGTGCGGATATTGTGCAGCTTGCGCCGTTCCTGGGCGTTCTCGATCACGATCCTAAGTTCAGCTTTGCCCGCCATTACCGCCGAGAGTGTCTCGAATTGCGATCGGGTGTGGTTGGCGATCACCATCGCCAGCGTCGTCTTCCCCGATCCCGGCGGACCCCACAGTAAGATCGACGAGAACAGGCGATCCGCCTCGATAGCGCGCCGCAGTAAGCGGCCCTCGCCGACGATATCTTCCTGGCCGATGAATTCGTCAAGACGACGCGGCCGCATGCGTGCCGCCAGCGGCGCCTCGGTAGCAAGCCTCTGCTTCAGCGCATGATCGAATAGATCGGTCATTACAGAACAATTGTACATGATTGCCCTCTTGACAAACATGTAACATTTATGTTACATGTTGTGCTTGTGCCTACAAAAACAGTCAACCAAAAGTTCATCGCCCTGGCAGATCCGGCCCGTCTCGACATCGTCCTCCGCCTGGCACAAGGCCCCAAGACGGCAGGTGAGCTTTCCTCGCCCTACAAGATCAGCCGTCCGGCGATCTCACGCCATTTGCGCATATTACGCGAGGCCGGGCTTGCACACGCGGAGGTGCGCGGCCGCGAGTGGTGGTACACCATCGAACCCGCAGCACTGGATGAGATGGAAACCTGGCTTGAAGAGGTGCGTCTGATGTGGCGCACCGCCCTGCAATCATTGAAAAAATACGTGGAGGACCAGAATGGATAGCGTCACCGAAAGCATTTATATTCGCGCCAGCAAGGCCAAGGTCTTTGAAGCCTTCGTGAACCATATCGGCGAATGGTGGCCTTTCAAAGGCAAATTCAGTTATAGCTTTGCCCCAGAAAGCACGCAGCCCAAGCTTATCCAATTCGAGGCGCGGACTGGCGGCCGTTTCTATGAAACCTTTGCCAATGGCGAGCAATACGAGATCGGCACGATCACAGCTTGGCAGCCTCCAGACCAGCTTAGCTTCACCTGGAAGGGCGAAGAGTACAAAGCGCCAACTCTGGTTGAAGTCCAGTTCACGCAAGCGGAGGACCAAACCAAGATCACCCTGACTCACAGCGGCTGGGAAGCAGCCGGCCTGCCGGATTACGCCGAATCTTATGGCGTGGGCTGGGAAGAGATCCTGGGCAATCTCAGTAGTTGGCTGGCAGGAAAGTAAGTATGCAATACAACGACGCAGAAACTCATGAAGTCGCTCGCTCCATGGACATGGCCGTCTATTATGTCTATCTGCTCAAGAAAGGGCCAACCTGGTTGCCAGATTCCACGCCGGAGATCGACGCGCTGCAAGAGGCGCACCTGGCGAACCTTCGGCGCTTGCGCGAGCAGGGCAAGCTGGTGCTCAACGGCCCGCTGCTAGATTCTTTCCAGTTGAGCGGAGAGATACGCGGCATTGGCGTGCTGAAGGCTGAATCGATGGCGCAGGCTCAGGAATGGATTGGCACCGACCCGATGGTCAAGGTGGGCCGGCTGATCTTTGAGTTGCACGCCTGGATGGTTGAAAAAGACATTCTGCCGTAGACAGTTTCCAAAACTTTTGCTAGGGCCAGTGTGCCCAAGGAGAAATGATCATGGCATTCGTCAGTTGCATCGAGTTCAACGTTTCAAGCACCAAGAGATCGGCTGAGTTCTATAAACAGGTCTTCGGCTGGGACGCGCAGCTCTTCAGCAAGGACAACGACTATTGGACCGTCGCCCACGGCGATGCCCCTGGCATCGACGCGGGTCTGCAAAAGGCTCAGGGCGCCCCTGCTACAGTGGCCGTCATCACCGTGCCCAACTTGGATCAAGTTTGGGCGAAAGCCATGAAGGCTGGCGCAAAAGTTGCCGTCCCGAAATTCGCCATCCCCATAGTGGGTTACGCAGCGTACTTCACGGACCCAGACGGCATCGTTGTCGGTGTGCACGAATACGACGAGAAAGCAAAATAACCACCGAACGAAAACGGCGACCCGGGTCGCCGTTTTCGTTTATTAATATTGAACACTTCACAGAGCAATAAATATTTTTTGCCTTAGAATATCTTCATGCCGAACTTCAACTCCCCTGCCGGCCGCGCGGCCAAGAAGCTTCTCAACTCCGAGACCATCATCTGGCTCACTACCGTGGGCAGCGACCTGACCCCGCAGCCGCGACCGGTGTGGTTCGTACCCGATGGTGATGACGTGCTGATCTACAGCCGGCCGAGAGCCGCCAAGATTGCCCACATTCGCCAGCACGCCAGCGTCGCGCTGCACTTCAACGCCGACCAATGGGGCAGCGACGAGACCGTGGTCGTGCTCACCGGCACAGCAACCCTAGAGCCCGACAAGGGTCCCCTCTTGTCTGCTTACGTGAAAAAATACAAAAAGGATATGGCCGAACTTGGCATGACCCCCGAACAGTTCGCCGCCAGTTACTCGGTGCCCATTCGAGTAGAAGTTACTGGCGCGCGATAGCTTTTTTGTTTGTCACTCTGAGCAGCTTTGGCCGTGCCAAAGCGTCGCGAAGAGTCCGCCCAAGAGTCAATGTACAAAATTCATCTGTCTCGCCGCAGAGTTTCGGGCGGATTCTTCGCGGCGTCACGGCAGGCTGTCGCCTGCCTTACTGGCTCAGAATGACAAGACCTTGGCTCTCACTAATTATTTCTTTCCCCCCAATCCATCCATATACTCCTTGATCGTCGGCACCGCGGTCAGCCGTTCATAGTAAAAGTTGTTCACCAGGTTGATCAATTCGGCCCGCGCCGCTTCGGCGCCTGGTGAGATCGAGTCGTGATCCTTCTCGGCCGCTAGGATCTCGCGCAGTTGGCGCAGCTCGCGCACGATTTCCTCCTCCTGTTCGCCTTCGAGCGCATCGGTCACTACTTGAATAAGATGATCTGCCTGGTCTAATAGATCCTGCAGCGCAATGGATGAACCCGGCGCGAAGCAATCATCGATGGTGCGGATCAGCGACCACACCTGGTACAGCACCGTGGCGGGCTCATCGAAAAGCTCGCGCACGTACGCAGCTTCCTCGTAGCGCCCCTTCAGCCGGAAGACGTTGTACATACGTTTGGCAGCTTTGCCGTAGTTCGGATCTTTGGTGATGTATTTCTGAACCTCGTGCTCGAGCTGTTCCACGTAATGGTCCAATGCGTTCGAATCTACTTGCTTGGCCAGCTTGGTGAACACGGGAATGGATTCCGCCTCCAAATACACTTCCTGGAAATATGGATCCAAATATCCATCCAGCGGAGTGATGCTTCCGTCCGGGGCCTCCCAGGTGGCGTCCAGCATATTGCTGGCGTTCACCACCTGCTTGCGCACCGTATCGGCCACCACCCAGTCCAGCTTGCACCAGCCCGGGTCCTGCGCGGCCTGCTCCCAGGTGATCGCCAGAGGCTGCCCATTGGCATCCAGCAAAGCAATCACGCCCTTGCCCACCTCATCCTTGTTCCACGAGATGGGTGAACCCTTGGGCAGTTTCTTGCCATCACGCTGCACGTCCTGTTGATAGCTGCCCATTTTCACTTCGATAAGTTCGTAACCCGGTCCTTTTATCGTGCTCATCGCTTTTTCACGAATCAGTTTGCCCAAGGCCTGGCAGGCTTCTTCGCGCTTCGCGGCATGAATGTTCACTCGTTCGAAATAATCCGCATCTCCCGGATAGGTCTGGATCTTGGACTGCGCCGCCGACCCGGAGAGCGCCAACGCCGTTTCCACCTTGCCGGGCACATCCTCGAACTCAACTAAGCGGCCGATCTTGCGGAAATGCGCCAGATCATCCGGGCTGAAATCCAGCATGGTGAGGCGGTGCCCAAACACTCCCGCCTTTACATCCACCACCACATCGTCCGTGTCGCCCTGTGTGGCAGCTGCGGCAGCCAGCCATTGCAGCGCGGAGGCTTCGTCCATCTCCACGCCGAGGCGCTTGGCCGATTCCATGATGCGCGATAAATCTTGAGAAGGGGTCGGGGTAGCGTTCATTTATTTCTCCTTGAGCTGAGTCCGCTCAGCCAGTTCCGCAAGCATGGCGGCGAATAGCTCAGCGCCTTGCATAGCATCAGCCTGCGCATGATGCAACAAAGCCGGCGGCAGCCGGTAGTGGCTGCTCACCTTATCATACGTTGTTTCTTCCCAATCCACGCCATGCATGCCCATATAGACCGCTTTGATATCCAGCGCCCGGTGCCCAAAAGGGTTGCGGTCCAGGTAGGTATGGAAATAATCATTGACGAACATCCAGTCGAACGGGGCATTGAAGGCCACAAAGACCGGATTGCGCCCGTCTGCCACCTCCCGCACCCAGTCGGCAAACTGCTGCATGGCTTCCCCGGGTTCCGTCCCCGTTTCCATCAGAGCAGGCAGTGACAGCCCATGGATCCGGTCGGATCCCTCCTCATGGTTGCCGTTGAAAGGTTGCAGTTCGACATAGAAACTCTGCTCGGGGTCCTCCACCAGCGCGGCACCGATCGACAGCATCGAGAATTCCGTCGGGTTCGGCCCGGCGGTCTCGATATCTACACAGATAAAGCAATCACGATCATTCATGGCGGCGGATTGTAGCATGCAGTTCTAAATAAACTGATAACCACAAAGCCACAAAGGGCACTAAGGTTTACAAAATACTCTTTGTGTTCTTTGTGCCTTTGTGGTGAGGACTTTCTCCTTGACAACTGCACAATAACCCCGCATAATCTTCCCCAATCGAATAAGCAACGACTTCGAAGCGGACGAGTAAGTCCCGAAACGAAGGCACAGAGAGCCGAGCAACGTTGAAAGCCCGGCCCCCACGCCGGAGCCGAATGGACCGCAGAGTCGAGGATGCAAAAGGAGACCAGTAGCATCCTTCGGAAACGCCACCGTTACCACAGGCGCAGAGCATAAGCATTCGCCGTGCTCTGGAAAGCGGGTTCGCTTCCAGCGAACCAAGCGAGGTGGCACCACGGACATCCCAACGTTCGTCCTCAATCGGACGAACGTTTTTGTTTAACATCATCACGGCAGAAAAATGTAGGGACAGGTTTCCAAACCTGTCCGACATTGCGAGCGAAGTGAGCAATCCATCTGTCCGCTTCGTGAAAAACGAAGGAGAGTGAATGACCGCAGCAAAGAGCAGCACCAGGCAAACAGCAAAGCCACCGAAAGCGGCCATGGCTACCTTGCGCGGTCCGCGAGGCCGCATCCTTACTGGGCACCGCCCTACGGGGCCGCGGCACATCGGCCACTTGGTGGGCACGCTTGAGCAGTGGGCCAAGATGCAGGACGACTATGAGTGCTTCTTCCTCATCGCCGACATCCACGTGCTCACCACGGATTACGAGCATCCCAAGCGCATCCAGTCCAACATCGCCGACGTGATGATCGACTGGTTGGCGGCGGGTCTTGATCCGCAGAAAGCAACTTTCGTGCGCCAGTCCGCGCTCATCGAGCATTCGCTGCTGTCCACACTCTTCGGCATGCTCACTACCGTCTCGCGCCTGGAACGCGTGCCGACCTACAAAGACCAGATCCAGCAGCTCAACCTGAATCCCTCGCTGGGCTTGCTCACCTACCCGGTGCTGCAGAGCGCCGACATCCTGATCTACAAGGCCAATCTGGTGCCCGTTGGTGAGGACCAGCTGCCGCATATCGAGCTCACCCGCGAGATCGCCCGGCGCTTCAATTC
>DATDRZ010000113.1:0-66493 GCA_035291465.1 Anaerolineales bacterium | reverse complement strand
CCTCGAGAAGGTTGGCCCCGTCCTGGCTCCAGGTCAGTTGGGTCACCTCATTGTTCTCGTCGAAGATCTGCAGAGGACGGAAGGTCATATCTTGGAAGCTATATTCGGAGTTTCCAAGATCATCGAGCGTTCTGGTGACCGCGCCGCTTCTGGAATCAAAATAATAGGTTGTCCAGTTGCCCGCGGCATCATAAACCTTGGTATTCCCGGTCGCATAAACCAGGTTTGCCACCAGATTGCCCAGCCCATCGTATTGATGCGTAACTCTGCCCTGGGCATCATACGCATTTTCGACCACAGTGTTCAGATCCGGATCGATGATCTCGATTAGACGATGCTGGGCATCGTAGGAATAGGTCCATACTTCGCCAAGGACATCGGTGATGGAAACTAGATCGCCATTGGCATCATAGCCAAATGACAGCGCCCGGCTGGAATGATCGGTAACCGAAGTAAGAAGCCCGCCTGCGTCATAAGCCAGTTCCAGAAACCGATTCCCTCCTGGCCCTTCTACATGTTGCAACAAGCCTGAAACGTCATAGGTATATGATTTTTGGTTACTTTTTTCATCTTGGATGAAAAGTAGCCTGCCTTCTTCGTCGAACTGATAAATGATCTTGTCTTTCGTGGTCAATGTGTAAGTGATCGGCGGCCCAGGGTTCTTAAGCAGCGAGGCTAATACACCGGGATAAGCTTGATAAGTTCCGCTAGGCAGGATGTTGAATCGATAGAGGTTGGCTGAATGGGCTTTGAACTTCACCACCCCGGACTCGCCGCCCGGATCACCTGAGAAGATTAGGCGAGTCTCAAGATTATGTGTCCACCCGTATCCCATGGAGTTATTTTGCGTGGCTGTTAATGAAGCATAATTCGGCTGAAATACGATATTGCCTGCAGTTGTGTCAAACGAAATTTCGGGGCCGGCAATTCCAAACCCTCCATTTCGAACATTGATCGGATCGCCAATTGCTCTGGATGCATTTTTATATGTGCCGACACAAGTTTCGGATGGCGAGCAGTAGGGTGAAAGCAGACTTTCGTTCGGTATGCCATCGCCCAGATACACATACCCAAGCAATTGGCCGCTTGGCCGGCCCAATCCTCCGTACAGATAGTATTGAAATCGTAAACCATTAGCCCAGGAGCTTTGCACTGGAAAGCGCAGGACGCCATTGTAGACAGCACTGCTCACTCCAGCGTAATCCTCGGCCAGGTAGTTATCTCCATTTTGTTTTTCAGATGCAGTGTACAAATTTTGTTTGTCTGGCGGCCAAACACTCGGGTCGGCAATATATGCCTTTTGGGTGATGGATGGGTCGATCCATAGGGGAGGCCACCAGGTGTCACCTAACTGAATAGCCATCGTCCCTGAACCGCCGGCAGGTTGCGTAATGACTACGCCTACGATCCATTGGGCATGTTGAGGTTGGATAGGCACATAGACATTGGTTACGCCGGCACTACTCCAATACAGATTAATTGGGCTCGCTAGGGGCTGATACCCGAGAATATGCCTCTCGGCGATGGGTTGTTGTAATTTGAGGTCCAAATCTGGCCTCTCTCCCATCCTTGGTTCCGGGTGCGAGAATTGTGGTGGTACATAATTTCCAGTTGATTCGTTAGAACGCGAATTTTGCCTATCGGAGGGAACGCCAGGCAGAAAAGCAAAGTTGTTGACGAGAAGGGAGCTGGCAATTATAAGATTAAACCCTTTCTGCAAAAAATGTTTGAAAACCTTCTTAACCTTCGAGGAAATTACGTTCCCTGCCCTACACAAAGGGTCCCTCACTTCTCCTCTTAATGATGAATGGGTTTGCTTCTCTATCTCAGAGAAGATTGAATGCGCCATGATTGCCACCTCGTCTGGCTTACCAAAAATCAAATATGGATTTCCGGTGTGAATGCGAGCGAACGCAAAAGCATCCTGCTCGCTCTATTGGTCTGTGTGATTTGGATTTCTCTTCTGGGGATCATTCCCCCTCGCATTTCTGTCGTTCAATCGGTCGACGATTTCCTTAACCAAAAATGAGTATACGGCGATTTTGCAAAAAGTTTCATCACAGATTCGTAAGGCGCCCAAAAACCACGTATCAGTGTATTGCTTCGCATCCCACGGGGAATTATTAAATCTAAGCTCCGGCCTGTTCTTTGTGAAAGGCTCAGGGAGCGGACCCCACCCTTATCCTTCGCACCCTTATAGCATGGTAATTTCTGGTTTCAATCCCTTGCTCGAAAAAATCAAGTAGTTGCACAAATCTACCCACTGAGAGGAGTCAAGTCCAAGGGACGTCCGCAAACCGCACATCACCGTGAACCGGAAGTATTTTTGCAGACACCCCCCTTCCAAGCTTTTGCGGGGAGAGAGCCTGCCCTGAGCCCGTTCGCTTCGCTCAGGGTAAACTCCGCGAATGGGAGGAGGTTGGGGGTGAGGGTTCCACTTTTTGCGCCCATCTGCCCTGAGGGCTATAATCCCTTTGCATAGCGTGCTTTGTGCATAGGCCGCATTCTTTCGGCAGGAGCTTCCACTGAGCGAAGACCAATCCAGCAGAAACCTGGACTTCAAAGAAGCCAAATACACCCAGCTTAAAAAGGGCGATTTTCTTCTGGACCGCTACGAAGTCCAGGAGATCGTCGGCATGGGCGGCATGGGCGCCGTCTACCGCGCCCAGGACAAGAATTTCAAGGCCATCCGCCTGGTTGCGGTCAAGGAAATGATCAGCCAGGCGACCGACCCGCTGGTGCGGCGTAATATTTTCGAGATCTTCGAGCGCGAAGCCAACATCCTGGCCACCCTGCGCCACCCGGCCATCCCGCGTATCTATGACTACTTTACGATTGGGGAGCGCGCCTACCTGGTGCTCGAATTCATTCACGGGAAAAACCTCGAACAGCTCCTGGTCGAAGCGCAGGGTTTCTTCCCCGAAGAACAGATATTGTCTTGGGCGGTCGAACTTTGCGACGTACTGGATTACCTCCACGCGCACAAACCTGAACCCATCATTTTCCGTGACGTGAAGCCCTCCAATATCATGAACACCGTGCAAAACCATATCACCCTGGTGGATTTCGGCATTGCCAAGGTGTTCGAGTCCGGACAGAAGAACACCATGGTCGGAACCCAGGGTTACTCTCCCCCCGACCAGTACCGCGGCGAAGCCACGCCGCGCGTGGATATCTACGCCCTCGGCGCCACCCTGCATCATCTCCTTACGTTGCGCGATCCGCAGCTGGAAGCTCCGTTCTCGTTTGGAGAGCGCATGATCCGCGCCATCAATCCCAACGTGAGCAACGAATTCGCTGCCGTCGTGGAACGCTCGCTGGAATACAAAGCCGAAGACCGTTACGCAAGCACAGCCGAAATGAAGGAAGCGCTGATCAATGTGGCCCGTAAGACCGGCACCTTGCTGCATTTAAGCATCCCCTCCGCCCAGGCCACCGCCCACGGGGCGAACGCAAAACCGCTGTGGACCTTTGAATGTGAAGATGAACTGCGCGGTTCGCCCAATTTCCACGATGGTTCCTTGTATATCGGCTGTTACGACAACAATCTGTATGCGCTGGATGCCTCCAGCGGCCAGTTCAAATGGAAATATGCCACGGATGGCGGCATTCCCGGCAGGCCGGCCATCTTCGATGGAAACGTCTATTTCGGCTCTGAAGATAAGCGTCTCCATGTGGTCTCCACGCGCTCCGGGAAAGTGGCATGGACCCACTACACCGACGGACCTGTTCGCTCCTCGCCCTCGATCGCCGAAGGCCATGTGTTCATTGGGTCCGATGATGGCTACCTGCATGCAGTGAACATCAACGGCGGCCGGCTATCCTGGAGAGCGGAGGCTGGCTCACCGGTGCGCTCCACCGCTTTCGTAAGCAACGAATACGTGTTTTTCGGTTCCGAGGCAGGCGACTTTACCTGCGTTGACTTCCGCGGCGATCCCCGCTGGCGCTTCAGGGCCAAGCGCGCCGTGACCTCCTCCCCCATTGTGGCGGATGGCGTGGTGTACTTCGGCTCGATGGATAGCACGCTCTATGCATTGGATGCAAATTCGGGTTGGGTGGTTTGGCGCTTCCGCCTGGGAAAGGGTTCCATCTCCACACCGGCCATCAAGGACAATTTGGTGTACACCGGCGCCGCCGACAAGATCATCTATTGTGTCGATACAAAAACCGCAAAAGAAATGTGGCGTTACACGACCGATCACCAGGTCACCGGTTCACCCCTCATTCATCGCAACGGCGTTTATTGCGGCTCGGTAGATGGCAACTTGTATTGCCTGGATGCTGCCACCGGCCGCATGAAGTGGCGCTTCCAGACCGGCGGCCCCATCACCGGGACTCCGATCGCTCACGAAGACATGATATTCATCGGTTCAACCGACAAAAAAGTGTATGCGTTCCTGGCCTGAGGTCCCCCGTGTCAATGAAAAAATTCGTGAAACGCTTTCGTCGCAAAAAGGGGAAATCCAAGACCGATCGTCGCGGCGCAGCCGCAACGGTGCCGTTGACTCAAAGCCAGGAGTGGGAACTGGCGGAGTCCAGACCCGGGATTAAATTCGGTCACCTGGTCGTCGGTTCTGCATTGGATCTGGGGCAGCGCAGGGAAAATAATGAAGACGCCTTGCTTTCCTTCAGTGGATCGATCGGCAGCAGTTCCGGCAGCCAGCCCTTCGGCATCTATATGATCGCCGATGGCATGGGCGGCCATCGCAACGGCGAATTGGCTTCCGAGACCGCGGTGCGCGCCATGAGCACTTATTTGGTCGGCAAGCTATATAAACCGCTATTCGGTCCTGAACCTCAGCCGGCAAACGAATCCCTCCGCGAAATTATGGAGGCTGCCGTCCTGGTAGCCCAAAAGGCAGTCAGGAAGGCCGCCCCCGGCGGAGGTTGCACCATGACCGCCGCCATGGTGCTTGGCTCTCAATTGATCATCGCCCACATGGGAGATAGCCGCGCGTATGCCATCACTCGTGATGGCCGTATTGAAGCGCTCACCAAAGATCATTCGCTGGTGAAGCGCCTCCAGGAGCTGGGTCAGCTGACCGAAGAAGAGGCGGCCAACCACCCGCAAAAATCGGTGCTGTATCGCGCCCTGGGGCAGGGTGAAAATATCCAGGCCGACATTTTCACCAGCAATATGCCCAATCCCGGCTCACTTTTGATTTGCTCTGACGGGCTCTGGGGCCAGGTGGACAAAGACGAGATAGCACGGATAGTCAACTCCGTCGCCAATCCGGACCTGGCCTGTGAGCAACTTGTCGAAGCGGCCAATGCCGCAGGCGGGCCGGACAATATTTCCGTCATCTTGGTGCGTCTTGTGAACTGAAGGGGATGAGAGCCACAAATTATCTGGATAATTATTATGCGCGCTTAGGCGTATCGAGGACCGCCAGCCTGGACGAGATCCAACAGGCTTACCGGAACGCCGCCCGCCGCTTTCACCCAGATGCCAACAAGCAAACGGGGGCGCACGAACTGTTCCTCTTAGTCCAAGAAGCCTACCAAACGTTATCCAATGCTGACCAGCGGTTGGAATACGACTCGTCGTTGCCGCCCGACATCGACGCGCCTCCATCCATCATGGTGAACGCCTTATACAGCCGCTCCCAGGTCACCCCAGGCGAATCGGGCCAGCTGATCTATGTACTCCTGGATTTAATGCCGGCAGGGGTTGGAGATCTGGCCGCCCATCCCCCGCTCAATGTTTGCCTGGTTTTGGACACCTCTACCTCCATGGCAGGTACCCGCCTGGAGCAGGTAGCCATGGCCGCGTCTCATTTTGTCCAGCAACTGCGCCGCGAAGATTTGCTTTCCATTGTGAGCTTCAATGACCAGGCCGAGGTAGTCGTACCTGCACAGTCCATGCAAGAGGCCGCTCGATTTCAATCTCGCATCGGGTCCATTCAAACACGTGGGGGCACCGAGATCCTTACGGGCCTGCAACTGGGTTTACGCGAAGTCCAGCGAAACTTCAGGTCTTCATTCATTAATCACTTGGTTCTGATCACCGATGGGCGAACCTACGGCGATGAAGACGCCTGCCTCAAGCTCGCACAAGATGCATCCGAGCAGGGGATACCCATTAGCGCCGTTGGCATCGGTGAAGAATGGAATGAGGACTTCATGGACAAGCTGGTCGCCAAAGGCGGGGGAACCAGCTTGTATGCCGACCACAGCGCGGAGATTCATTCGCTTTTGGAGCGGCGGCTCGACACCATCAGCCAGGTCTTTGCCAAAGACGTGAGGATGTTTTTTGAACCGGCAAAGCAAAGTAGGCTCACCTATGCCTTTCGCCTTTCCCCGGATCTGGGCGCGTTGATCCCTGCCTCGTCGCTGCATCTTGGCGCGATACCCATCGAGACCAGCCTTAGAGTTTTGCTCGAATTTGAATTGGATGCGACGAGTCTGGAAACAGGTGAATTAATCTTGGCAGAAGGCGACCTCAGAATGGATATCGCCTCTTTGGCCATTCCATCCACCAAGGCTCGCTATCGGTTGAGCCGCTTTGTGCAGGAACTGACTGAGGTGGAAACTCCGTCCCAAACATTGGTGAACGCCATCGCCAGACTAGCCATGTATCGCATGCAGGAACAGGCGCGCCGCGATATCGAGAAGGGCGATCTGGCTGCCGCGGCCAAACGCATGCGCATGTTGGCCACGCATCTTCTTTCCGCAGGTCAAAAGGGCCTGGCCAAGACGGTGCTGTTGGCCGCCGATGAAATAAAAGAAGGATCCGCACTCGGTGAGAAATCAGGAAAACAGATAAAATACGGCACCAGAGCTCTGATAGACGAATCGCAAAAGGCAATCAACAGGAAACGAGGCAGGCAGTGATCGTAAAATGCCCGAGCTGCGGGACAGAACAGGAACACAAGAATCTGTTTTGCTCGAATTGTGGCGCACGGCTGTTGAGCACTGGGGCACTGGAAGCTGCCATCCCCGACCACGATTCCTTAGGCGGCTCCCCAACGGATCGACTCGAACCATCCGGATCTCTCCCAGTTCTTCCCCTGAAGTCGGCCTGGCTGAACCTGCATATCATCCGCAGCGGCCAGATCTTGCCTCTGCAGGGCCCCGGTGAATATGTAGTCGGGCGCATCAGCCAGGGGCAGTCCGTGCTTCCTGACGTCGACCTGGAACCCTACAACGCCTATGAGTCCGGCGTTTCCCGCCTGCATGCCCGCATCCTCATCGAGGAAACTGGCATGTGGATCACAGACTTGGGTTCGTCCAATGGCACGCGGGTGAACAACGAAAAGCTGAACCCGTATCAGGATTACCGACTGGGAAATAAAGATGTGATTCGTTTGGGGAAACTGAGCGTCCAGGCGTTGGTTGGTCAGGAGTAAGAGGCAATGGTTTATACCGTTCTGATTCACATCCTTAATGAAGACGCGGTGGTTGGTGAAATCGAAGAGTTGCCTACTCCCGGCGATTCCAATATCCGGGTGCAGAACCCGCGCAAGAAAGACGGCAAAGACCTGCAATACTTGCAGCCCGAAGTGACCACGGTGATTTGGCCCTGGAATCGCATTAGCTTCCTGGAGATCCTCCCCAGCGGCGCCGAAGATGAGATCATCGGTTTCGTACGCGAATAGAAGACTACGAATAGCCAACCTTGCGAAGGCTGCCTTGAGAGGCGCGAATGGGTTGACCTTGAAATTCGCGCCTTGGCAAGTCCTTCGCAAGGTTAGACATGCTGCTTTTACTTCCCACTACCTAACCAAGTAGGATCAACCTTAGCAATGACAGACGCCACTTTTGCCAACAAACGTATTCTTGTCGTGGATGACGAAGAACGCATCGTGCGTTTCATCCGTCTCAACCTTGAGCAAGATGGCTTTCTGGTGGTCGATGCTTTCACTGGCAGGCAGGCCATGGAAAAACTGCGCCAGGCGCTTCCCGACCTAATATTGCTGGACGTCATGCTCCCGGATCTGGACGGCTTCGAAGTTCTGCGCATGATCCGCGAGAACCACGACGTGCCCATCATCATGCTCACCGCCAAGACCGAAGAGGACGACCGCGTCCGCGGCCTGGAGCTGGGCGCCGATGACTACGTGACCAAGCCTTTCAGTCCCCGCGAGCTGGTCAGCCGCGTGCGCGCCGTGCTGCGCCGCACCGAGAAGTCGCGTGAGGGCAAAGAGGGCGCCATCCAGGTAGATGACCGCCTGAAGATCGATTTCGATCGCCGCGAAGTTTGGGTGGAAGGGAAACTCGTTAAATTGCGGCCGACAGAATACCGCCTGCTATACCATCTGGTACAGAACGCCGGGTGGGTGATCACCCACGATCAAATCCTGGCAAAGGTCTGGGGCTATGAATATCGCGACGAGCCCCATTACGTCCGCCTTTATGTAAACTACCTGAGGGAAAAATTAGAGGAAGATCCAGCCAATCCCAAATACATTCTCACCGAACGTGGAGTTGGATACCGTTTCGTCGATTACAAGCGCCAGCCAGAAAATGTTTCCGGTAAGGCCAAAAAGTGACAAGGTAAGCCGAGGTTGCGAGGAGCTGAGCAATAGCGAGGCAGAGCCTGCCCTGACCCTGATCCGGAGCGAAGCGAAGAGGGTTACGGGCGGCGACGAGGTGAAGCCGAAGACTGACCAAGCAACCTGCAGGCGAAGCAATCTTCAAGGTTGGGGGCGATTACCTCGGCAAGTAATAGCCTCCTCTACTTTTACGTTGTTCATATAAAGCGTTAGTGCATTTTTAACGCGCCAGGCTTATTCTAGATTTGGTTCATTGGGAACCAGAAAAGCTTGTTATTGGAGGAACTATGGCAGACATAATTCGATGGGACCCTTTTCGCGAGTTACTGGACCTGCGGCGGGATTGGGAAAGCGTTTTCGATAACCGCTTCTTCCGCCCGCTGAGCACCAACGGCTGGCACGCTCCTCGTGTGGACATGTACCAGACCGATGATGAGGTCGTGGTGGAAGCCGCCATGCCCGGCATCAAAGCCGAGGACGTGGACATCCAGGTCACCGGTGACATGCTGACCATCAAGGCAGAGCACAAAGAAGAGAAAGAGCGTAAGGACGCCACATACCACATGCGCGAGCAGCGCTACCATGCTTATGCCCGCAGCCTGATGCTGCCGGCAGCCGTGAAGGCCGACAAAGCACTGGCCGAGGTGAAGGACGGTGTTTTGCACCTTACCCTGCCCAAAGCCGAAGAGGCCAAAGCCAAGACCATAACCGTCAAGGCCAAGTAGGAAAGAGAACCTGGAGAGCTGCGTTCGGCATCAGCCGAACACAGTTTTCCCACGCGTTGCGAGGCAACGCAAAAAAACCCGCCTTTCGGCGGGCTTTTTACTTGAGAGAGTTTTTATATGAATGTTGCAATATCTTCCAGAGGCTTTTTGCTGATATTTGGAACTTTGGCGTCTTCTGCCGGAAACCCAACCACCAGCAAAAGAAAGGGTCGCTCACTCGCTTGGCGATTCAATATCTCATTCAGAAAGTTCATCGGGGCGGGAGTATGTGTAAGGGTGGCCAATCCGGCAAGGTGCAGAGCCGTGATGAGGAAACCGGTCGCGATCCCCACAGATTCCTGAACATAGTAATTCTTTACCCGCGCACGATTAGCGGTAATTCCATATTTCTGACTGAAAATAGCTATCAAATAGGGGGCGGTTTCAAGAAAGGGTTTCTGCCAGTCAGTACCTAATGGAGCCAAGGCCTCCAGCCATTCCTTTGGTGCCCGCTCTGCATAAAAAACCTGCTCTTCTTCTTCGGCGGCCAATCGAATGCGGCGTTTTGTCTCTGGATCGCTAACGACTACAAAATGCCAGGGCTGCATATTTGCGCCGCTTGGCGCCCGCCCCGCCGCCAACAAACACTCATTAATGATCTCACGTGCAACTGGCCGGGGCGAAAAATCCCTCACAGAGCGGCGGCGTTGTATTGAGGTGCGGAATTCGATGACCCTGCGCAACATCTCCTCTTCACCCAACCACTCGTAACCTTCTAAAGGAATAAACTGAGGCCGTGAGCTCATTGAACCTCCAATGTTGTTGGTCGTCTATCTATAGGAGGATTACTCGGCTCGCGCTTTCATTTCTTCGTGCAATGCGCGCAAGTAATGCCAATCGTAGATACCATATTTGTGCCCATCTTCCCATTCGATGTTGATTGCATAGTTGCCCACTGCTTCGACATTTTTTAGCCTTGAAGCGCTGGCGCTCATCAACGGAATGGTGAACATATTAGGGTCGGGTTCGGGCTTCATGTTCTCATGTCCACCTCGACACTGCGCACAGGGGCAGGCATTGCGCAATAGGTCGAATGGAAAGGCGCTTTTCTCGCCATCGCTCCAGTCCACGTAAAGCCGCGCCTCTTTTTTATTGGCAGTAATTCCAGTTGGTCGAATTTCAGCCATCGTCTCCTACTCTCGTAATCAGTGAACAGTGATTAGTGATTAGAAAAACCAGATTACTAGTCACCGATCTATGCTTCTGACAGAAGACCTGATTACTGATCACTGTTCACGAATTACTTGCTTTCAAGGAAAACCTGATTACTAACCATTATTCACTAATCACGTACATTTCATGGATTCGCCACCACTGACAAATAGCTCGCCGCAGCCCAACCAGCACGGGAAGCATCCACAGGGGTGACCAGGTACCACCAGGTCAATCCGTCAGCCTCGACTGGCCCATCACGCACTTCAAACACCTCGGCGTCGTAGCCCAGGAATTGAACCTCGCTATTCAGCCCGGGCGCGCTGCGAATGTTGAGCCCGACGCCCTCGGTCCCCATAATTTGCACGAAACTGCCCATGCCCAGTTCACCAGCTTGCAACGGCGTAAAAGTTGCAGTTGCCGTTGACGTCGGTACCTGCGTCGCCGTCGGCGGCTGCGGCGTGTTCGAAGGACCCGGGATCCAGGTCAAAGCCGCCTGCGGGGGTTCGCTGGCCGCCGGCGGCAGAAACCAGAACAAACTCGCGGCTGCAGCAACCGTGAACAGTACTCCAAGACCGATCGCCGAAAGCACCACGCCGCGGGTGAAATAGCAGCGCAATAGTTCCCAGTTCATAAGCGTTAAGCATACCCCAGCATAAAGTCAACGCTTTTCCAATTCCCCGACATGTGTAGGTGTTGTAGAAGTCGTCGATCAGGGCGAAAATGTCGGTTGTGTAGGTTGTGTCGTGCGTTGCTTCGCAACGCGGGAGAAGCTGCCCGGCAACAGGCATGCACCGTATCTCCAAAGGCTTCCAGCAAAAACATGAGCTACTATATACAACAATATAAAATGGTTTGGATGAAATCAGGGCGTTTGTCAAGCTGCTGGACGAAGCTTCAAGAAGAATTGGACTGTCCAAGGTAAAATCCAGCCAATGTCCTCAACGAAGTCCGGCGAAAAGTTATTGCTCAATAAGCGCTACCAGATCGAAAGTGCAGTCGAAAAGGGCGGCATGGCCACGGTTTATCGCGGCCGCGATCTGATGCTGGAGCGCGATGTGGCCATCAAAGTGCTGCGCGAGGATTATTCGCGCGACCCTGCCTTCCGAGAGCGCTTCCGCCAGGAAGCCAAGGCGGCTGCCAACCTCACGCACAGCAACATCGTCACCGTATACGATTTCGGCTTCGACGAAGATCACCTCTTTATCGTCATGGAGTATGTTCCCGGCACCGACCTCAATACCCTGATCAAGCAAAAGGGTCGCTATTCGTTGGAAGAGGGCATCCCCCTCATCATCCAGGCCTGCAAAGGGCTGGGCTACGCACACCGCGCTGGCCTGGTGCATTGCGATATCAAACCACACAACTTCCTGGTGACGCCCGACAAGCGACTCAAGGTCACCGATTTCGGTATAGCCCGTGCCCTGGCCTCCATCCATCCCGACGAAGAAGCGGAAGTAGTCTGGGGTTCGCCGCAATACTTTGCCCCGGAGCAAGCCGCCGGCAGCGCGCCTTCTCCGGCCTCCGATGTGTACTCGATGGGCGTCATCATGTACCAGATGTTCACCGGCCAATTGCCCTTCACCTCCAAGGAAGCCGCTGACCTCGCCCAGGACCATCGCTACAAAGATGTCAAGCCACCCATCGAGTTGAATCCCCAGATCCCACCGGCACTCAACGAAATCATGCTCAAGGTGCTCTCGAAAGAACCGTCAGCCCGTTATCGCACGGCGGACCAGCTCGGCCGCGTGCTGCTCACCTTCGCCGCCCCTTCCGAAGTCGCCGAAGCTGAGGCCTATAGCAAACCTGGAAGCAAAACACATCGCACCGGACCGCAGGGAAAAACAGGGGTTGACGAACAAACGATCGAAACCGATTGGATAGCCGTTGGTCTCGGGCTGCTTGCCGCTCTCCTGGTTGGCGGTCTGCTGCCCTTTTGGATGTGGGTGTATTTGGTGTTTAACCCGCCGATAAGATAACGGTGGGGATTGCTTCGTCGGAGCCACGCTCCTTCCTCGTCGCCGTAAACGGCTCGCTCGGGACAGGCTCTCGCAACTACGGAAGGCTTCGCCTTCCTTGGTTATAATCTCGCAATGGCTGCCCAGCCATTGATCGCTCCATCCATACTTAGCGCAGATTTCGGCCATCTGGGCGAGCAGATTGCCGCCGCCGAGCTGGCAGGCGCCGATTGGATCCACATCGACGTGATGGATGGGCATTTCGCACCCCCCATCACCATGGGCCAGGTCATCGTAGAAGCATGTCGCCACATTACCGAACTCCCGCTGGACGTGCATCTGATGGTCGAAAATCCAGATGGCATGCTCCAATCTTTCGCACAAGCCGGCGCGGATCACATCCATGTGCACCTCGAAGCCAGCCTAGATATTGGAAAGAGTCTGCAGCGCATCCGCAAGCTGGGATGCAAGGCCGGCCTAGCTATCAATCCTGAAACTCCCGCAGCCAAAGTGCTCCCACACTTGAAATTGGCCGACATGGTTCTGGTCATGAGCGTCCATCCTGGCTATGCCGGTCAGGATTTCATTCCTGAGGTCTTGCCAAAGGCAGCAGAATTTCGCAGGGCCATCGACTCGGCCGGACTCGACACCAGGATTGAATTCGACGGTGGCGTCGACGCCGAAACCCTGCCTGCGGCCCTTGAAGCCGGCGGCCAGGTTTTCGTTGCCGCCAGCGCCGTATTCAAATACCCTCAAGGGATCGCAGCCGGTCTCCAGGCCCTGCGTGCGGCTTCTCTCACATCTCTGAGGCGTTGACATCGAGGAAGAAATGGCAACTGATCAAGTTCCCCACGGCAGCATCCATATCGCTCCGCGCGCCATCGCAACTATCGCTTACCAGGCAGCAGTTGAATCCTATGGCGTAGTCGGGTTGGCTTCCAAGAACGTATTCGATGGATTAACCAATTTCATTGTTAAAGATCCAACACACGGCATCGAAGTTCGCTATGAAGGTGAAGCCATAAGTATCGACCTGTATGTCGTGGTCGAATATGGCACCAATATAAAGGCAGTTGCAGACAGCGTCGCCAGTACTGTACGCTTCCACGTGGAAAAGGCGATTGGGCTGCCTATCCTAGAAGTGAACGTCCACGTACAAGGCCTGCGGATGAGCAACGCAGAATAAATTCCAATATCGGGACAATTAATGGACACTGAATCTCCACCTACCAGTTTACGTATAGCAGTTCTGCAGCAATACCCTGTGAATGGCCGGGCTGTGAAGCATTTGGCCGAAGCAGCTTATGCCTGGCTGGAAGCCAACAAGCAAACGGTCAACGCGCTGAATGTTTTTCCGGTTCCTGACGGCGACACCGGCACCAACATGGTTCTCACCATGAAATCCGCCATTGAGGAGCTCAACAAAGTGCACGAAAATGAGGCTGGCGAAATGCTGGCCGCCCTGGCGCAAGGCGCACTGATGGGCGCCCGCGGCAATTCGGGGGTTATCCTTTCGCAGCTGTGGCGGGGATTTGCCCGGTCGGTAGAAGGCAAGGAATCGCTAAACTCGCAAGACCTGGCGCAAGCCTTTGTCACCGCGCGCGACACCGCCTACAAGGGCGTGGTGCGGCCAGTGGAGGGCACCATCCTTACAGTCGCTAAGGATATGGCTGCCGCAGCGGAATCTGCAGCCAGCGAAGGTATCAGCCCTATTCCGTTGCTGCGCAGAGTGTCGCAAGCCGCCAAAGATTCTGTGCAGCGCACGCCTGAGTTGCTTCCTATACTGAAGCAGGCAGGCGTAGTTGATTCGGGCGGCAAGGGGCTAGCCTTGTTGATGGAGGGCATGCTGCGCTGGGTCGAGGGACACCAACTGCACACCGCGGAAACAATCGCCCAGCCCATTGCTGCAATGAACCTGGAGGCTGCGACCGAGTCGGTCGAGGAGGGGCAAGACTACGAAGTTGTGGTGGATTTCCGTCCACACACAGAACTCGACCTACCGCGTTTTTACAGCGATCTGGAAAAGATGGGGACTTCCATCCAGGTTGGCGAAGGCCAGGACATGTATCGCATGCATATTCACGTTCCGGCTGACAAACGCAATGAACCACTGGATTACATCGAAACCATCGGCAACTGGACCAATGTCAAGATGGAAAATCTGATGTCGCAGATGGATGAAATCAGGAGTAAAGTCAGCAAGCAGCCACCGAAAGTGGCCATGGTCCAACCTGACGAGATCGCCGTGGTGACGGTTGCCGCGGGCGCTGGCATCACACGCCATTTCGCCGAATTGGGCGCGGCTGCCATTGTCGAAGGCGGCCAGACCATGAATCCGAGCACCGCCGATTTATTGGCTTCGCTTGAAAACCTGCCGACCGACAAAGTGATCATCTTGCCGAACAATAAGAATATTATTATGACGGCCAACGCGGCCGCAGAACTGACTGTCAAGAAGGCCGTCGTTGTACCTACGACAAGCATCCCCGAAGGTTTTGCAGCTATGCTGCGCCACAATCCGAAAGGGGACCTGGAGGCGGTGGCCAATGAAATGAAAGATGGTCTCGCCGAGGTCCAAACCGGTGAGATCACTACAGCCACCCGCGATGTGGAGATCGATGGTGTTAAAGTAAAGGTCGGGCAGATCATTGGCCTGCATAACGATAAGATGGTCATTGCCGCGGATGATGTTGAGAAGGCTTGTTTGAAACTACTTAAACAAATGAAGGCCAATGAATACGAAGCCATTACCATTTTCTACGGGGAGGATGTCCATGCGGAACAGGCTGCAGAGATCACCGATTCGATACGCGAGGCTTATCCGGAAAAAGTGGTGGACGTGCACGAGGGCGGGCAACCCCATTACCAATTCATCCTCTCGGTAGAATAAGCTCTCTCTATGCCCACTGTTTGCATCGTAAGCGATAGTACTGCGCTGTTCCCGAATCCCGTCTTCAAGGGGCGCAGCCAGGTACAGCTGCTGCCTGCCGCCTGGCAGGGCGATCAGCCCGTTTCGGAGCGACTTAAAGCTGCTGACTTTCCCGAGTCACTCAAAAGCGCTGAGGCGCCTGTGCTGGCGCCTCCCACACAGGTCGAATTCGAAGATCTATTTCGGGCCACGGGATCGAAATACGACGGTGTACTGGCTATTTTGCATTCCTCCAATTTCAGCCCCGCTAGTTCTAATGCGCATGAAGCGGCCCAGGCTTTGAATGGATCAGTTTCGGTACGAGTGATTGACAGCCACACGGCCTCCCTGGGCCTAGGTCTCATCGTGCAGGCTGCCGCCTCCGCAGCCGAAGGCGGCATGCCGCTGCAGGAACTGGACCTCTATGCGCGTAGCTTGATCCCCAAGATCTATGGCATGCTGTGCATCCCGGCCCTTACCTATCTACGCCGTGCCGGTTACGTCAATCCTTCGCAGGCATTGGTAGGCGAGTACCTGGAAATCTTTCAGGTATTCACCCTCGACAATGGGGAACTGGTACCTACGCAAAAGGCGCGCAACGCCCGCCACCTGGTGGACATCTTGGTGGAATTTCTTTCGGAATTTCCTAATCTGGAGCACATCGCAATCATGCAGGGGGCGCCGGCCTTCGAGCAGGAAACCCGCGGCCTACGCGAGCGCCTAAACGAAGAGCGCCCCGGCATCCCCATCAGCGAGCAGATCATCAACGCCCCCTTCGCCAGCCTCATCGGGCCGCACAGCCTGGGCGTGTTCGCGCTGGCGAAATAAAAATCAACCACGGAGAGAGGGGAATAAACTAATTCTATGTGTTTCCGTGTCTCCGCGGTGAATCCTTTTATTAATGCACAATCCCTTTGCTACAATAACTAGATGAAGCCTTCTCTCGCGAAGCTTCAGAAATTCTTTCGGCTCGAAGCGGAGCGCAATTACGACAACCGCGCCGTCTTCGGTGGCTTGCAGCGCAGCCTGCAAGGCTGGGACGCGGAAGCTCGCGCCGATGGATTGGGGGAAGACCTGGTGAATGGCGTCACAGCCAAGTTACGCGACTACGAAAAATTGACTCCCAAGGAACGTGGCCGAGCCTTGATCGAGATCTGGCTGCGCATCGAGCGCGAAACCGGAATACGGGCGAACGGCGCCAAGCCGAAGTGGAAAACAATGATGAAAAAACCGGCAAAAGCCTCAAGTCCTAAGCGCACTGCCAAAACACCCTCATCCCCATCCCCCAGGACCAACAAAAATGAGAGGGGATTGTTTCTTCGGCCTTCGGCCTCCTCGCAACTGCGAAAAGCAAGCTTTCCTGGGCCTGCTGCGCTTGACGCGCCGACCACGGTATTGAACGGCGTAGGACCAGTGAACGCCGAACGACTTGAAAAGCTCGGCATCTTCACATTACGAGACATGCTTTACCACTTTCCGCGCCGCTACGATGATTACAGTAAACAAGTGCGCATCCGCGATCTACGTTACGGTATGGACGTGACCGTTATCGGAGAGATCAAACGCATCTCCAAACGTCCAGGCAAAGGTCGCCGGGTGATGACTGAAGCTATTGTGCAAGACGAGACAGGCGGTTTGCGCGTGAATTGGTTCAATCAGCCATGGATGATGCGCAATTTGAAGACAGGTGATTCAATAGTTTTGTCCGGCAAGGTGGACCAATACCTGGGACGCCTCACGATGAACAACCCGGAATGGGAATTGTTGGAAGAGGAACAGTTGCATCCCTCGTCGCCGCAAAGCGGCTCGCTCGGGACAGGCACCAATCGCATCGTGCCGGTGTATCCGCTGACCGCAGATCTAGGACAGCGCTGGCTGCGCGGATTGATGAAGCGCGTCGTCAGCTATTGGGCGCTGCGCATCCCGGACCCACTGCCACACTCTGTCATTGAATCCGCAAATCTGGAATCGCTATCCGATGCGCTATTGCAAGCACATTTTCCGGATTCTCAAGAACAAATCGACTCAGCTCGCCAACGTTTAGCCTTCGACGAATTGTTCCTTTTGCAATTGGCGGTGCTTTTGCAAAAGCGGGCCTGGCAAGGTCAAACTGCCCAACGGTTCGACGCGCCTCAAGATTGGCTCCATGCACAAATAACCCGATTACCCTATCAGCTCACCAATGCGCAACACCGAGTGTTAGCCGATCTATTGAAAGATTTGAATTCCGGGCGCCCGATGAATCGTTTACTGCAAGGTGACGTTGGATCCGGCAAGACTGTGGTCGCCGCGCTGTGTATAGCCGCGGTGACGCGAGCCGGCGCCCAAGCCGCGTTGATGGCGCCAACCAGCATCCTCGCTGAGCAGCACTACACCAGCCTGCAAGGATTGATGGTTGGCCAAGGAAATCTACGGCCCGGTGAGTTGCGCTTGATCCTTGGCTCAACCCCAGAATCCGAGAAACAAGAAATCCGCGCCGGCCTGCGGGATGGCAGGATCAAAGTCGTGGTCGGCACGCACACGCTGATCGAAGACCCGATTCTATTCTCGCAGCTCGAGTTGGTGGCCATTGACGAGCAGCATCGCTTCGGCGTCGGGCAGCGGGCGGCGCTGCGCGCCAAGGGCACCAATCCCCACCTGCTGGTGATGACCGCCACGCCCATCCCGCGTTCACTTTCGCTCACCGTATACGGTGACTTGGATCTCAGCATCATCGACGAAATGCCACCAGGCCGCCAGAAAGTTGCTACCCATTTGCTATTGCCGCGCGAACGGGAGCGGGCGTACAAGCTGATCCGCCGTGAAGTCGAAGCTGGGCGGCAGGCTTTCATCATCTATCCGCTAATTGAGGAAAACGAAACCAGCGAAGCCAAAGCCGCGGTCGATGAACAGAAGCGCCTGAAAAAAGAAGTTTTCCCTGAGCTCAAAGTTGTGTTACTGCACGGCCGCCTAAGCGCTGAAGAAAAAGACAAGGCCATGGAATCTTTCCGTGACGGGAAATCACAGGTGATGGTTTCAACTACCGTGATCGAGGTCGGTGTCGATATCCCGAACGCAACGGTAATGCTCATCGAAGGCGCCAACCGTTTCGGGTTGGCCCAACTCCACCAGCTGCGCGGCAGGGTTGGCCGCGGCGCCGAAAAGTCCTACTGCATCCTTTTCCCGGACCACGAGGACGCAGCCGAAAACGAGCGCCTGCAAGCCTTGCTGGAAACGAACGACGGCTTTATCCTTGCAGAAAAGGACCTGGAGCAGCGCGGCCCAGGACAGTTCCTTGGCCGCCAGCAATCCGGCTTCCTCGATTTCCGACTGGCTTCGCTCAGCGATGCCCGCCTTATCGATAAAGCCCGCCGCCAGGCCGAGCTGCTGCTGGCTACGGACCCCGCGCTGAGCAAGCCGGAGCACCGCGCACTGTCCGCCGCAGTTGAAAGTTACCTCACCAGCGGTATTGGAGACCTGAGCTAATGATAAAAGCCCTCTTTCCCGCCACCTTCGACCCCATCCACAATGGACACATTGACATCGCCATGCGCGCCGTGAAATTGTTTGACGAAGTGGTTGTGGGCGTCTACGAAACGCCGCTGAAATCGGTGCTGTTACCCACGGAAACTCGTTTCGCCCTGGTGAAAGAAGCCTTCAAGGACGAGCCGCGCATCACGGTCACCACGTATAACGGCTTAACGGTGAATTTTTGCCGCCAGATTGGCGCCCAGGTGGTGGTGCGTGGTTTGCGTGTGCTCTCGGATTTCGAATACGAATTTCGCATGGCGCTGGCCAACCGCCAATTGGCGCCGGACATCGAGACCGTGTCTCTGATCACCAGCAAGGAGCATTCTTTCCTGGCATCCACCACGGTACGCGAGGTTGCCTCATTAGGCGGCGATGTGAGTGCCATGGTGCCGCCATTTGTGATGGAAGCCTTGACCAAGCGTTTCGCAGAAATGAAAACGAACGGGGAAACCGAGTTTGTCGCCAGTCCTCCCAGGGATTGATATATTTGAGAACCAATATTAGGAGTCCTGGCGAGTTGACTGTGAGCCTTTTTGCGTATAAAGTTTGGTACTTATCTTGCACCTGTGAAAGGTGTAAGGCCATTTAACTATGGATATCCTCCAACTCGTTGACCGCCTCGAAGAGCTTTTCAACCAGAGCCGTCCCATCCCGCTCACCAACAACGTGATCGTTGATGAGGACAAGATGCTGGACCTCATCGACCAGATGCGCGTCGCCATCCCCGATGAGGTGAAAAAGGCGCAAAAGCTGATCGCCGAGCGCGACCGCACTATGGCCCAGGCGACAGAGGAGGCCAAGCGCACTCTACAATTGGCGCAAGAAAAAAGCCAGGGCATGGTGGAACGCGATTCCATCGTGGCCTCCGCCGAAGCGCGCGCCAACGAGATCCTGCACCAGGCGCAGTTGGACGCGGAAGCCACCCGCGACGAAGCCGATAATTACGTCATCGAATCGCTCACTAACCTGGAAATGGAACTGGAACGCGTACTGAACCAGGTGCGCAATGGCATCCGCGCCGTCATTCAGGCGCAGGAGGAAAAGAAAGCTGCCAAGCAAGCCCAGTCGCCCGAACAAGCAACGGCTGAGTGAAAACGAGCCGCTTGATGCGGCTCGTTTTTTGTAGTCAGGATCCTCACCAACGAAATATCTGAGCCCGACAAAAATCCTGATTGAATGAAATGTTCATGCAAAGGTTGTATTTCCAAAGCAGGAAACCTGCTGCTACGGCGGTAATCAAAAGGGCAAGAATGACAACAATTCTTCGAGTTGGCATGCTAAGCTATGCCTGCTTTTAGAGATTTGCTTCGCCGCGCAGCGGGCTCGCCAAGAAAGGAACCTATAACCCTCGCTCCGGCCGCGTGAAGAAGCGCTCCTGAAGCCAATCGGTGATGCCGGGGAAAGTTGTGGCAAACCAGATGGCGATTCGCGTTACCGAAGGTATTATGCGCGCTCGAACGGGTCGCCGAGCTGCGGCAAAGACTGCATCGGCAACCTGTTCCGGTGTAAGCCGCAAGGCTTTGGGAGTAGTAATTCCCGTTTTGCGTTTTGCTTCCGTGTGCTGCCCGAACTCCGTGGAAACGTTACCCGGATAGATTACTGAAACCTTGATGCCCCAAACGCCCACCTCGCGGCGCAAGGCTTCGCTGAAACCTCGTAGGCCAAACTTGGTGGCTGCGTAAACCGTGTAGGTAGGCGTTGCCACAAAAGCGGCCTGAGAGCCCATATTGATGATGTGCCCCGATTTGCGCGCAATCATGTGAGGTAGAACTGCTCGAGTAGCCTGGATTACCCCGGTCAAGTTCACCTGCACTTGCGCGGCTATGTCCTTCTCGGGATCCAATTCCTCGAGCCACTTGGTGCGCCCGAAGCCAGCGTTATTGAACAGTATGTCAATCTGGCCGTATGTCGCGAGTGTCTTTTCCACCATATCCTGAATGGAAGCCGCAGAGCTGACATCCGTCTCCACCGGAAGCGCTTGTCCACCCTGGGCTTCGATTTCCTTTTGAAGAGCTTCCAGGCGGTCCAGGCGACGGGCGGCCAGCACCACGCGGTAGCCGCGGCTTGCGAATAGGCGCGCTGTGGCCTCGCCGATGCCCGAAGAAGCACCGGTGACAAGGATAACAGGTTGGTCGCTCATGGAACCTCTACTCTGCTATGGCAAAACGCTGCTAGGTGGGTAAATGGGAAGAATTACGAATTTCAGTATCCTCGGGGTTTACACTTGATTAAGGCGAAAGCAAAATCGGAATGCTGCTAACATGCAGCAGGCCGCCGTCACGCGGAGAGGCAGCAAAGACCACGATGCGCGCCGGTGTCTGCTCAGAAACGGAATAGGTTAGCTGTCCGCTAAAGGGTCCAGGTTGACCCATATCGGGCGCGTCGATCATTGCGTTGCTGCTGGCGAGGATGTTGTCCGCAGTGCCGCACAAATCATTCGGGGCGCCGCTGCCGCCTCCGCCGCACAGCATCAGGCCAAGGTTGGACTCGAAGTAATAATCCGAGAAACCGCTCACGGTAATTAGGCCACCGCTGATCTCCGTCATTGCCGCTGGAAACTGGATACCTATGCTTTCGAGACCCAAATCTGCCGGTTGGATCTCGGCAGAGCCACTGGGCCGCAAAGTGACCTCAACGCTGGAGAGATGGATGATGCCACCATCCATGGCGCTGGTTTCGTAGACCGAGACGCGGCCCGGCTGCTCAGAAAGCACGGCGAATGTTATTTCCATGCTGTAATTGCCGGGCTCGCCCATCGGCGAATCCAGCGTGGTTGGCTGCTGGGCTAACAAGCCGCCATCTTCGCCATAGATTGCGACCACCAGATTCTGCTCGAAAGTCGGCCGCGATTGCCCTTGCACCGTGACCGGCGAGGTGATCGCAGAAAGCGGTCCGGGTTGCAGGATGACGATGGCCTCGAGCGGCGGACCGACCTCAACAGTTACCGTTGGCTCTGCTGGCGCTGTCGTGGGGGCTTCGGTGGCAGGTACGAAAGTCGCTGCCGAGGTTTCGGTTGGCAAAGGCTGCGGGGGAGCAGATATTCCAGGGAAGTTGCAGGCGGAAAGGGAGAGCGACATTAAAATAAGAGGGATTCGCTTCATCATCCGCCAATTATCGCATCAATTGAGGTTGAGAGCAACGGCACTGCCTTATTGGCAGACGCCCTCATTATTAATCTGCGTTGGGCACGCGGTAGGCTCTTCCTCTTTTTCCGGCGTCGGCGTGCTGGTTGGCTTAGGCGGAACAGCGATCAAACGTAGATCGCCAACCGAAACAGTCGTCTCGACAAAATCCTCGTCGATCCAGCAATTGCTTCCTTGCAGCGTCGGATGGGAAACGACAAACCATCCGCCACCGAAGCTATAGCCAACGATAGGCAATTGCGTTCCCGCTTTCAGGGTGCTCAGAGTGTTGTACTGCGGACCGGGACCGGTGTAGCAGGGGAAATCTTCTTTGACGATCAAAGTGTCGGTCTCAGGAGTTGCCGTTAGCTCGAGCGAGGTCGCCGAGGCCCCGGCTTCATAAGCGCCCACATCGCAGGCCGGACCGACAGGGCGCGCCACGAAACGCTGGTCAACTTCCAGGCAGGTACCGGTAGCCGCGTCCATGGCCGGGCTGCCCGGAAGCAAAGCATGGGTAAGCGTTGAACCGCCGTTGTCAGCCAATGCGTCCAGGAGGATCTCGTCCGCAGAGTACATAGTGGGGAAGGTGCAGCCATGATCGGTTGCAATATTGACCCCAGCCAGTATTACATCAGGCGCATCTGGATTCGAGAGATTGCAATCGCCCAGCCCGTTTCTAGCAACCAGGATATTCGAAAACAAGAGATGGATTTCACCAAAGTTGGACGCTGCAAAGCCGGTGCCAGTATTATCAGCAATAGTCACATAGGACAGTGTGAGATTTCCCCGAAATGCAACGATACCTGTTGTGAGGTTGCCGCTTATTGTGCTGTTGGCAATGAGCATATCCCCGCCATCGTTTTCTATCGCTCGCAACGCGCTTACGTTGTTGGCAACCAGAGTGTTCTGCATGTTCATTGTGCCTTCGTTAAAAATTGTCTGATAATCCCCAGAATTATCATCGATGGTTGTTTCGAAAATATTCATTTCCCCATCGGGGCCGATTTGAATTGTGCCGGTACCGTTCCCCGTGATGTGGGAGTTGCGAATCTCTACAAACCCTTCGCGATTATCTAGAGCCCGACCCCATTCATAAGCATTTCCTTGAAGCGTAGTACCGTTCAAAGTTAGAGTCCCAGCAGCAATAAAAATACCATCCCCTCGATGATCACTGATCATTGAATTTAGTATGCTCACCCGCGGCCCAGACGCGGGCAGCCCATCGGTAAGTGGGTTGAATGGATCTTCGCCATAAATATGGATGCCGCGCGCATCGTTTGCTGTGACCAGACTATCCGAAAGTTCCACGGCTGCGCCACCCAGGATGACGATCCCGTCGTAATGGCCCAAGTCCCCGCCATTGTCTTGAACGGTCAGGCCAGAAAGAGTCGCTTCGCCAGAGATGAATAATCCTTCCAGCAGATTATCTTCGATCAACGTGCCGTTGATCTCAAGAATCCCGGTACTGGAGATGCCTTGATTGGGGTTTCGTGAGATTTCCCCACCCTCGATGGTTAAATTACCGCGATTGTATATCCCGGCTCCGGCGCCATATGGTTCGCGGACGACTGATTCGGTTATCGAGACATTCACCAGATTGACCTGGCTGGCTGGGTCGTTAATGACAATGCCTGCATAGAGACAACGCGTCAGGTTGACATTCTCTGCATTCACCTCGCCATTGCCCACGACCATAATGCACCCGCCCGGCGAATTGCCGCGGGCATTCTGCACGGTCAAGTCTTCAAGCCGCAAGCGGCCGCCGCCAAGCACATAAAACCCGGCGTACGTATTACCAAGATCGATGATCGTTTCGTTTGCACCTGCGCCGACCACTCTAAGATCAAAATCGATGTTGGCGAAAACAGAGTAGTCCTCGTACCTGGCAACCTCGGCATATGTTCCAGCAGCGATATTGATTTGATCGTCGGCATCGGCGCGGCGGAAGGCTTCCACTATGGTGCGGCAAGCCAGGTCCGGCTCGGCGCAGGTATTGCTGTCACTCCCCGTAGTGGCCACGTACCAAATAGTCTGTTCATGCCGTTCGGAGGCAGCGCAGGCAGCCAGGAGAATCCCCCCAACAATGACCAGCATGAGTAAGCGTTTATTGGAGCCGGCGAACCCGGTTATTCGGTTTTTCATCAGATGCTCCTCACAAGCGATGTTCTTTGGCAAATCGCGTATTAATTAGATGAACGAACAGCTGAAAATCTTCATATTCTTAGGCGAATAATCCAATCCTTTTATATAGGCAAACAGCGATATTTACAATAGCCGCCTGGTTTGCCCAACTGCCTCGACCAGGAAGACCGAACCGCAGACTAGAATCACTGCGTCCTTTATCTTTAGGTCGATTGCCTCGCTGACAGCCTTGAGTGGATCGGTTTCCGATTCCGCATCCAGACCGAGTTGTTTGAGCTTCTCCTGAAGCTCAGACGCTGGCATCGCTCGCGGATGCGCCGATTGCGTTGCAATCGCACCCACTATTCGTTCGCGCAACGGTTCGATGATCCCTGCCAGATCCTTGTCGGCGGAAACACCGAGCACAACAATGATGGGCTGGCCGGGGAAATATTCGTCCAGCGCAGCGCGCAGTGCCTGCGCCGCGGCCGGAGAATGTGCCGCGTCGAGAATGACCGGCGGATTTTCGCGCACTAATTCAAAGCGACCTGGCCAACGGGCGTCTGCAAAACCGCGCGCCATCGCTGATTCGCTTACGACTAGGCTGCGCTCATGGGCTGCCTGTAACGCGGCGTAGGCGGTCGCGGCATTCTCGCCTTGGTGCATACCCAGCATTCCGATTTTTATTCGAGCCTTATGTTGGCTGTGGGGTGAGGTAATTTCGAAAACCTGCCCGCTCAAATCCGAACTAATTCTTTCGAATTGAATATCCTTGCCCACTTCCACTACCAGCGCTTGTTTTCTCTTAGCGATTTGTAGAATGCTGGCTCGCGCCTCTTCAGGCTGCGGAGACATAACAACGAGGACTCCCTCTTTGATAATCCCGGATTTCTCGTTGGCGATTTCTGCCAACGTGGTTCCCAAAATCGACGTGTGATCGTAGTCAATCGGCGTGATCACAGAAACTAGTGGCGTGAATACATTGGTGGCATCAAGGCGGCCACCCAAGCCGACCTCGATGACCGCCGCGTCCACTTGAGCTCTCGCAAATTGGGCGAACATTAACGCGGTTACTACCTCGAACTGCGTCCAATCTTGCCTCCGTACCAAGTGCGGAATCATTTGCCCAAATGTTCCTTCCAAGTCGTCCTCGGGCACCGGAGATTGATCAATATTGATACCCGCCAACGCCCCCGCCAAATGCGGGGAGGTGAACCGACCAACGCGGTAACCCTGCGCCTGCAGAGCTGCAGTACAAAAAGCGCTCACCGAACCCTTTCCATTTGTCCCGGCAATATGCAAACTGGGATATCTCTTTTCGGGATGACCCAGCGATTCCATTAATAAGTGCATACGGTCCAAGGCGAAATCAGCGCTTTGCATACCCCGTTGCGATCTGGCGCCTAAATCTGGCAAGGAGGATAGGAAATTTCGCAATGTCGGCATGAATATGGATTGTAATCGTCAGATTTTACGAATGAGACGATGTTTACATTAATACTCCACATAAGGAGAATTCTTTAAGGTAGTGTGTATATCTACTGGTGTTATGATGGGTTCAAGCCGGCGGGGGCCCGGCAAAAAGACCCCAATCTATTTCTCAAGGAGAAGATCTATGAAGAACCGTCTCGTTGTGCTGGCTGCTATTGCGGTTGTTGGCCTGGTCCTCGCGGCCTGCGCTCCCGCAGTAGGGTCGGCAGACAAACCCATCGTCTGGGCGCTGGTTCCCTCTCAGGACACTGACGCTGTCCTCGCCGGAGCTCAGGAAATCGCCCAGGCTGTGGAAGATGCAACCGGCTACGTGATCGAACCCGTAGTCACCACCGACTACACCGCGGCTGTTGAAGCCATGTGCAGCGGCGAAGCCCAAATGGGAGCGCTCAACACCTTCAACTATGTAGTTGCCAAGCAGCGCGGCTGCGCCGAGGTAGCACTGGCTTCCTTGCGCTTCGGCAGCTCCTTCTATGCCGGGCAAGTGATCACCCGCCCCGACACTGGCATCGCCACTGTTGCTGATCTGGCCGGCAAGACCTTCTGCCGCCCTGACCCAACCTCCACCTCCGGTTGGGTCATCCCCAGCCTGGCCATGCGCGCCGAAGGTTTGGATCCCGAAGCCGACCTGGCCGAGATCGTGGATGCCGGTGGCCATGACGGTGTAGTTTTGGCCGTTTTGGACGGCACCTGCGACGCCGGCTCCACCTTCGTGGATGCGCGCAGCAATGTGGAAGAGGATTTCCCGAATGTCATGACCGACGTGATCGTGATCGCCGAATCGGCCCCGATCCCCAATGACACCGTCAGCTTCCACCCGGATGTTCCGGCTGATGTACGCGATGCGATCGTTGCCGCGTTGCTTGAGCTGAACAACACCGAAGAAGGCGTAGCCCTGCTGAACACTCTATACAGCTGGAGCGGCCTTGAAGCGGTTGATGACACGTTCTACGATGGCTTCCGCCAGCAGCTTGATGCCGCCGGCATGAGCGTCGAAGACCTGCTCAACTAAGTTTTCGCAGCAACAAAATGGAAGGGAAGGGCTGTTGGGATTTCCCGGCGTCCTTCCCTTCTCTTACAAATTACAAGTAAAATCCCGACTCAGCTATGCTGACTGTTGAACACCTCACCATGGTCTATCCGGACGGCACTGTCGCTCTCCAGGATGTAAGCTTTGAGGTGAAAGATAATGAATTCATGGGGGTCATTGGCCTTAGCGGCTCTGGAAAATCCACTCTATTACGCTGCATCAACCGATTGCTCGAACCCACCGATGGTCGCATCATTTGGAATGGCCGCGACATCACACACCTGGAGCAAAGTGATCTGCGCTTAGTGCGCCGCGAAATAGGCATGGTCTTCCAGCAATTCAATTTGGTCAAACGATCTTCGGTAATGACCAATGTACTTTCCGGGCGTTTGGGATATACCCCGCCAAGCTGGAGTCTGATCAATCGCTTCAGCCGGGCGGACCGAGAAAGTGCAGTGGTGGCGTTAAAGCGCGTCGGAATCCCCGACAAAGCCAACAATCGCGCCGACGAGCTCAGTGGCGGGCAACAACAACGCGTAGGTATTGCGCGGGCGCTGATGCAAGAACCCAAGATGATCCTGGCTGATGAACCGGTGGCTAGCCTCGACCCTGTATTGGCTCACTCCATCCTAGGACATCTCGAAGATCTCAACCAGGCAGACAAGATCACTGTAATGTGCAGTCTACACTTTTTGGATCTAGTGCAGCGTTACTGCACGCGAGTGATCGGCTTGCGCCAGGGGCGTTTGGTCTTCGAAGGTGGCAAGGACGATATTGCGCAGTTGAGCGATACGCGCTTCAAAGAAATTTACGGCGAAGAAGCTCAGCGCCTAGGGGCACGATAATTCGAGAAACCTGTGACTAATCAAGTTATCACCCCACCGAAGTCATCACCGTTGCATGCCATCCTCTCGTTGGTTGTTCCCGGGCTGGGGCAAATGGTAGCTGGCTCATGGTCACGCGGCATTACCATCCTCGCCAGTGTGCTCGTCCTAGGCGGGCTGAGTGTTTGGACCATCGCCCAAAAAGCTCGTTTTCCCGATTTTGGTTTGAGCTTTGCGATCTTCGCCAAACTGGTTCTCGAAACCGGGCTACTGCTTGTTTTCCTGCTCGCGTTGCGCCATTTACTCAGCCGCTACATATTCCGAGATCCTGCTGCTGAAGGATTTGGCACCTACGGCGTCGCCATTCTTTTTTTCCTGGCCTTGATATTTGCCGGGGGCGCCATGCTTAGTATGGCGGGTAACCCCGAGCAACTCGCTCTGGTCCACACGGGGACCGCGTTGTTCTCTGCGGGGACACTGGCAGCGCTGTGGCTCTGGCAGATCAACGACGCGGCTCGCATCGGTGCAGCTGGAGAAGTTGTAAAGCAGCCCTCAATGGCCGCTGCCATCATCATCATTTGTTTATTGATCTTCAGCCTGGGCTACAACATCACGGAGATCGATCCCTCCAAGGCTGTTCGAGAATACCAGGATTTATTCGTCTTGCTACCACGCATTGTCTGGCCTTGGCGCGCGGCTTTTGCTTTCGACCAAAACGTTATCGAAGAAATTCAGCGCATTCAAGCTCCATGCCCGGAAGGAGCGATTGGTCCGCCATCGAATGAGCCTGATCCGGACGAACCCTGGATCAGCGCCACACCGACTTGCGGTGAACTGGGAGTGCGCGACCTTACCGGAACGTTTACCCCTGGCACCGAGCTAACTATCACCGGGGGCAACTACACACCTGGCGCAGTGGTTCATATCCTGTGGAAGAATCCGATTGGCAACCCATTTGTTCCTCGTGGGGTAGGTCCGACAGACATCGCGATTGACGAAAATGGGGGCTTTACCACACAGCTTTTTATTCCGGATGTCGTGATTTCCGAATCCACAGCTACGGGCGCTCAAATCCATCAATTGGTCGTTCGTGAGGAAAGCACGGAAGTATTTGCCGGCCGACTGAGCGATGATATGACTTTGGCTCTAACTGCCATGCTAGAAACGATCATGATTGGTTTGATGGCCACTTTTTTTGGCATCATTTTTGCTTTCCCCGTGTCATTCTTAGCTGCCCGCAACCTGATGGGCTCGGTGGTTACGCCACTGAATCGCCTAGTGGGGTCTTTGGCGGGATTGGGTCTGGGAGCTTGGGTGGCGGTTATTCTCACCGGCCAAGTTGCAAGCCTTCTCGGTGGATTGGAGCGAGCTCCGGTCGAGATTTTCCTCATTGCTATTATTCTGCTTTTGTTGTTGAGCTTCCTGGGCATGCAACTAGGTGGAAGGTTGTTCGGCGCGTTGCTAAGCGCCATCGGTCAAACCGCGGGTCAACTCACAGCCGCTTTCTTGTTGGCATTCATGGCCGCTCTGCCAGGTTATTACCTAGGCTTGGGTTTTAGTCGCGGAATTCTCAGCATCGTCATTGACCCTGAACTGGCAGCAGCTAGGGAGAATATCTACGCCTATATCAGCGCGGTAATTCTTGCGGTGCTAGCTTTCACCTTTGCCTGGGTCAATCGCAAGCGCGGCGATATTTCCGTTGGCCTTATCATCTATGCAGTCACAAGAACCTTATTAAACATCGTGCGCTCCATCGAGCCACTAATCTGGGCCATCATCGCCTTGATTTGGATTGGGCTTGGACCCTTTGCTGGCACCATAGCACTTACGCTGCACACCATAGCTTCACTTGCGAAGCTTTATTCAGAAGCCATTGAAAGCATCGACCCTGGCCCGCTAGAAGCCTTATACGCCACCGGCGCCGATCGATTGCAGACCATTGTGTACGCAGTTGTCCCCCAGATCCTTCCACCATTTATTTCATTCACCATCTACCGATGGGACATCAATGTGCGCATGTCCACCATCATTGGTTTGGTCGGCGGCGGCGGTATCGGTTTCATCCTCATCCAGTGGATTCGTACTTACCAGTACGCCCAGGTAGGTCTGGCAGTCTGGTTGATCACTATCACCGTCGCAACACTAGACTACGTAAGTTCCGCGATCCGCGAGCGATTCGTGTAATCCATCGCTGTCAAATAGCTTGATTTTGATAACCAACGCCGACTCGCGCCACGAGCTGGTGTTAGAATGCGGCGATCTCGCCAACTGCCATGACCACCCGTCAGGAAGCCCTGGACATTGTACGCGAACACGTAAAGAACGAGAATCTCGTGCGTCACATGCTGGCGGTCGAGGCCGCCATGCGCCACTACGCCCGGTTGTTTGGCGAAGACGAGGAAACTTGGGGGTTGGCAGGGCTCTTGCATGACTTCGACTGGGAGGTCCACCCCACCCTGGAACAGCATCCCCAAGCTGGCGCTCCTATTCTGAGGGAGCGCGGCGTGCCGGAGGCCATCGTGGAGGCCATCCAAAGCCACGCCGACCACACCGGCATTCCGCGCACGACCCGCATGCAAAAAGCGCTTTACGCCTGCGACGAGATCACAGGCTTGATCACTGCCGTGACCCTTGTGCGCCCATCGAAATCAATCGCAGATGTGACTGTGAAATCGATCAAGAACAAGTGGAAGGATAAAGCCTTTGCTGCCGGCGCCAAGCGACCGGAGATAGAGGCTGCCGCGCAGGAATTCGGCGTGGATCTTTGGGAGCACGCCGGCCAGGTGCTGGCAGCCATGCAGGGCGAGGCGAAAGCTCTGGGGCTGGAGGGGGCTCCAACACCTACCACCTAGCTAGAGTTCATGCTCCACTCCGTGCGGGGATTTTATGGCACAAAATTTGCATCGAACCATTATGAGCAAAAAGGAAGAATTTCATGCTGCAAGGTAAAGGAATGTACTTATGGCGGATTCACCGCGTAGAAGGCGGGAATCCGACTGCCATCGCGGAAGCCGCCCAGAAAGCAGGCCTGTCTCACGTCCTGGTGAAGATCGCCGACGGCCGCGGCACCTACAACACCTACAAAGTTCAAGATGGTCGCGAGCTCTACAATTACCAGGGCGGCGAAGACCACGTTGCCGGCGTGGTAGCCGCCTTGCGGGCCAAGGGCATCCAACCCTGGGGTTGGCAATACATCTATGGCCAATATCCAATCCAGGAAGCGCGCATGGCCATCCAGCGCGTCAAGCAGTTCAACCTGCCGGGCTTTGTGGTGAACGCCGAGATCGAGTTCCAGGCTCGCGGCATGGACGTGAAAGCCAGGCAATATATGCAGGAACTGCGTGCCGGGCTCCCCGATACGCCGATTGCTCTAAGCAGCTTCCGTTTTCCCAACTTACACAACCCTTTTCCCTGGGAGGCATTTTTAGAATACTGCGACCTGAACATGCCCCAGGTTTATTGGGTCGGCGCAAATAACCCGGGTCAGCAATTGCTAAAGTCGATACGAGAGTTCCAGTCTCGCAAAGTATGGCGCCCCCTATTCCCCACAGGAGCAGCGTACGGGGAACATGGCTGGCGAGCCACACCCGAGCAGGTCACCGCCTTTCTTCAAGCGGTGAAGGATAACGGGTTGCCTGGCGCAAACTTCTGGGAATGGTATTACGCCCGCCAATATGAAGGCAAGCTCTGGAACCCTGTCGAAAAATTCGAATGGCCGGAAGTCGCCAGCCAACCGGTGGATATCAGCATCCGCTACCTGGATGCGCTCAATTCCAGCGATCCAGTTAAAGTGGCGTCGTTGTATGCTCCCTCTGGCGTGCACGTCACAGCGCAGCGCACGCTGCAAGGAGCCGAAGCGATTCTGCGCTGGTACAACACGCTAATGCAGCAGATCTTGCCCGGCGCCCGCTTCTCGCTAACAGGGCAAGGGCAATCAGAAAATCCCTCGTCGCCGCAGAGCGGCTCGTTCGGGACAAACCTGCGCACTCTGACCTGGACCGCGGAATCCGCCACCGGCCGCGTGCTGGATGGCAAGGACACCCTGGGGGTCAAGGGCGATCAGATCGCGTACCACTATAGCTATTTCAGCGTGCAGCGGGTGTAAGCAACGGGTGGGAAAACCTCGCCTGACAGGGGCATACAAGCTATGGGCACTGCCGCTCTCCTTCCTGCGGGACATAGAGGGCAATCTCATCTGCGGGAAAAAAAACTTCTTCGCGGTAATTGCACAGAATGGGTCTAACCACACGCCGAACCCATACATTATTCTCTTCTGAAAAGGGATAAGCCCTACCTAGCCGATTGTAGTTGAGGTGATCCACAACGATCAGCGCAAATCGCTGTCTTCGCATATCACTGCGAAAATCGACCAGGTAATCGATAATCCTCCCCTGCGCCATTTCCATCAACTCTTCGCGCTCATATTCGCGGACGTGCGGCGAGCTATCGAGCAATCCCAGGGAAAACAGATGTCGCTGGGAAATGAACAGGATCTCGCCACCCGCTGCATTCGCTTCATCGATGTAGTGCTGCAACTCTTCCAGAACAGCGCTCGCCCGGGAATCATCATAAGCAACAAATCCGGCATTGCGAGGTACTAAGAACCAGACAGGCGTGACCGCAATCCACAATACAAGCGCCCAGTGCAGGGAGAGGGGCTTAGGCCTTGCTCGAGACTCATCACGATATCGAGCAAAGATGAGATAAGAAGAAACGATCAATGTGAGAACAAAATAGGCATCCAGATTGTGGAGATCAGCGCCTCCGCCGATCCGCGCGCTGACAACAAGGCCGCCAACGAACAGGACCAGCCAGGCGCCAAAGATGAAAACCAACCGGGCCGGATGCCAATGAGCTCCATCTCGGCGGAGGGCTGTGTATATTGCCAGATATAGTGGGAGGGATAAAAAAAGAACAGCAGGCAGCACTCCTAATGGATACGTAGCATTTGGCAAAAGTCGATACCAAAGTAAATCCGCTCCGAAGCTGGTAAAAAAGTAGGCGCTGTCAGGAATTCCCGATAGCGCAATGTAGACTCGCTGTGATGCAATGGCAACCAAAGAACCGATCACAAAGAATAGAGCCGGCTTATAAAGGTAAGCCCACAAGTTCTTTCGTCTCACGGGTTCTTCCATGAGATAAAGGACTGCCGCGATCATTCCCGGAACCGGAAACCAATTGACACGGCTCCAGCCAGCCCAAATGGACGCCAAGACGATGACAATCCAAGTCCTGCGGGTGTTTCGAGACGAATATCCCCAAAGCACAAGAATTACAGGGATTGCCAGATGCAGGTAGATTGGTCCAATAAAGAGGAAGAGAAACGTCCATATCGCGACCAGGCCGCGCAGGCCGCTATCCTTCAATGGCAGCCTTGCCAGCAACGCAGGAACGATCAGCCCAACGAAGAGGAACCGTAACATCACCTGCCAAAGTCGATGAAGCCACAAGGGGGCTTCAAAAAGGTAGGGCGGCGCAAGCAATAAATGCAAAGTAGGATGCAGCACCGGCCAGGCAAATGCCTGCCCATAGATTTCTTCGGAGAGGAACATCGAAGGATAATAAAAATAACTTGTCTCCGACCATCCCCTGGAGAAGGGATAGGATGTCACTGCTGACAGATGAACCAGGACAAGATGCAGCGCAGATTGAACCAGGACAACGGCAACCAACGCAGCCAACCAGGAAGTTTGCTTGCGAAGCATCTTGACTCCCCACATTCCCACCAAACTGAACATCCAGAAGATGAACAGGCGCACCTCATATTCCGTACCTATAATCCGCCTTATGTAGGGGGTAAAAAATAATAGCGAAAACCCGGTTATGGCGGTCAACAAAAGAACCGCTCCGATGCCTCGGGTAACGGCCCTGGCTCGTATAGGCCTTTCCAGCCAATCCCATATTTGCTCTCTCAATGCCGTAAAGCTGAGAATCAACCCAAGCAGGGCAAGAGCGGTCAATAGAAACAGGAACGAAAACGCGGCTTGCCAAGACAGACTGGCGGGAACATCTACGCCTAGCTGCCTGGCGCGGTCGAGCAATCCCTTGACCGCCAATAGCGACAGTACAGAAATCGTACCAAGTGCAAAACGCCAGAATGCACTGCGAGAGGGCTGAATTACAAACAGAGGTTGTTTCATTTTTCTAGCGCGCTGGGATTTGACCACAGGAAAGGACTGCTATTATAAAATGAGCTGGATGTTTCTGTGTGCCTGTTATCAACCGGTTGGTGATCCAACTCGATTGTCGCATATTCACAGCTATACATTTTCTATCGGCCTTATGTCCTGTATTAGGTCGGCGGGTAGAAAAATTAGAATATCGCTCTGTCATCGCATTTATCAGTATCCAGTGACTCATCTCCCAAACACAGAGAGTTACCTTATATAATCCTGCATCATCACGCAGAGACACTTTTGCGCTCCTACTTATTCTCAATAATTCATCTGTTGCCGATATTAAGCTTGGCTGCATGCGCCTCGATTCCACGCCAAGCCATCGCCTTGCCGTCCAGCACACCATTTATCCCAGCAGCCAATAGCCCAACCAGTCAGGTTGCCAATGCTTCACCTGAACCTAACCTTCCGCTTCCAAATCAATTCGAAAGCGATATCTTGCGCCCGGGCATTGAGCCCATGACCTATATCGCCGACTCTTGCCATTACCTGGATCGCCGCTGGGATCCGTCGGGCAGCCTGCCGGGTACCGTGGTGGCGCCTATTATGTTCCACAGCATCCTGAAAGGAAGCAACACCAACGACGATCCCTCGGCAATCAATTTTGTTCAGTTCCAAGAGATCATTCGGCAGGCAGAGAAATTTGGATTTGAAACCGTTACAACCGAGGAACTGCTGGCGTTTCTGCAGGAAAACGCAAGGATCCCCCCGCGCTCGATGATCCTAATCTTGGATGATCGCAAACCAGGCACCGCTGAAGACTATTTCCTCCCCGAGAACCAGGAGCACAACTGGACCACTACCCTAGCGTGGATTGCGCTCAGCGATACCGACCAGCGGCCCGGCCGCCTAGTGGACGAAAGTCTTTGGGATTGGATCGAACGCATTAACGATACTGGTTATTTCGACGTGCAATCCCATGGATTGAATCACATTTATTTAAACGAAGATATGCCCGAGGAAATCGTACGCGAGGAAATCGAAGAGTCAGTTCCCATCCTCAAAGAACATTTTGGCAATACCCCCATCGCTTACATCTGGCCAGGGGGAAATTACACGGCATTTGGGATCCAAGTCGCTCATGAAGCCGGTTTCAAACTGGGATTTACGATCTGGGCGCGCGGCCCGCTGCAATTCAACTGGATCCCTCAAGGGGAAGAAGAACGGGCCTTCAATGATCCATTGATGCTGCTGCCACGCTACTGGAGCACCGCCGCCATCCTCAACCTGGAACAGGCCGCCGAAATTGGTGACGCCGCCCGGGAATTTGCGAAGCTGAGCTATGCGGCGGAAGCTTCGTGGTACACGCAGAACTGCAGCGGTGAGTTGCCGCCGTTAGACGAGGTATTCAAATGACCCGGTGATCCGGCTAAGGCCTCGTCTCCGTTAGTTCGGGAGTCGAGGCTGGCTGGTGCGTATACCATAATAAAAAGAGACCCACTTTTCGCGGGTCTCTTTGCCATTACTACTTACTTTTCATCCGGCAGCGGCTCGATGCGCGGCTCGGGCAACAAACCCAGTTCGCCACCGAGCGGCACTTCTGCCAGCTGCTCGCGCGGTGATTCCGGCGGCGGCAGTAGGTGAGCGTTGGCTTCGTGGCCCGTGCCCGCTGGGATCAGTTTGCCGAGGATCACGTTCTCTTTCAGGCCGGTAAGCGGATCCACGGCGCCACCGATGGCTGCACCCGCCAGCACTTTAATGGTGTGCTGGAAGGAAGCCGCGGACAAGAAGGAATCAGTACTCAGCGAAGCCTTTGTGATTCCGAGCAAAGCTTCGACGAACTTGCCAGGCTCTTTGCCTTCAGCTAACAGTTCTTCGTTCTTTCGGCGTATATCAAGCCGGTTGACGTAGTCACCAGGTAGGTACCCAGTGTCGCCTGGGCGGGTCACCTGCACCTTGGACATCATCTTGCGGATGATGACCTCGAAGTGCTTGTCGTGAATGTTCTGGCCCTGCGAGCGATATACCTGCTGCACTTCTCTTAGCAAGTACATATAGCAAGCCTCACGACCTTGAATGCGCAGGATGGCATGTGGGTTTAGCGAGCCTTCGGTCAATGCCTGACCAGCCTCGACCTTGTCGCCAGAGTGCACCAGCATTCGCGTCGTGTTGGGGACTTCGTACTCCACTGAGTCCTTTTGTTCGTAGGAGACGAAGACTGTTCTGTCCTCAACGCGCACTTTGCCTGCATTCTCCGCTTTGAGGTCATTGCCCTTCAGCGAAGCCAACACGGCTCCGGCTTGTACTTTGTCGCCATCTTCCACAGCCAGACGATAACCCTTAGGCAATTCATATTCGTCGCTGACCATCTCGCTGTGTAGAATACGGATGACCCGCAGGTCGCTGAAGCGCTCCGATTGGGTCACTTCGACGGTGCCGTTCAATTCGGCAACAACTGCTTCACCTTTCGGCTGGCGGCGGGCTTCGAAGAGTTCCTCGACGCGGGGCAGACCTGTTGTGATGTCGGATTCAGCAGCAACACCACCGGTGTGGAAGGTACGTAGAGTAAGCTGAGTACCAGGCTCACCGATGGACTGAGCAGCCACGATGCCTATGGCAGCACCCATTCCTACGGAGCGGCCGCGGCCCATATCCATGCCATAACATTTCACACAGATGCCCATGTGAGCTTCACAAGTAAGCGGGGAGAAGACGTAAACATCCTGCACCGCGGCTTTGACGACATTTCGGGTTTCTTCATGGCCAAGCAACTGACCTTTTTCTACGAGCACTTCCCCGGTTTTGGGATCGACAACGTTCTTAGCGACTACACGGCCAAAGATGCGGCTACCCAGTGACTGGTCAGCCACATCGTCTGAACTGCGCATCCAGATGCCTTCATCCGTTCCGCAGTCCTCAACCGTGGTGATCACGTCCTGAGCCACGTCCACTAAGCGGCGGGTCAGGTAACCAGCATCGGCTGTGCGCAAGGCGGTGTCAGCCAGACCCTTGCGGGAACCGTGCGTGGAGATGAAGTACTCTAGAGTGGTCAAACCTTCACGGAAGTTCGAGCGAATCGGCAGCGGGATGATGCGCCCGGAAGGGTCAGCCATCATTCCGCGCATACCAGCCAACTGCGAAATGGAACTGAAGCCGCCTTTGGTGGCGCCGGAGTTTGCCATGGTGGCCAGGTTACCGATTGGGTCCATGTACTGCTTTACGGCATCGGCGACCTTGTTGGTTGTCTCCTGCCAGATCTCGATAATGCGTTCGTTCTGCTCCTGCTCGGTCAGCAGCCCGCGGCGGAAGTCTTCTTCTACAGCTTCTTCGCGCTCCATAGCGGCGGCCACGATCTCGGTTTTTTCTGTCGGGATGGTGATGTCGGAGATGGCGATGGTGGTGCCGGAGCGGGTGGCAAACTTGAAGCCGATATCCTTGACGCGGTCGGCGACGTTCGTTGTACGGGTCTCGTCACCGCTGACTTCGAGCATTTGGGCGATCAAATCCTTGATGGATCCCTTATCCATCTTTTCATTAACGAATTGGATTTCCGGCTCCAGGACCAGGTTGAACAGCACGCGGCCCACGGTCGTTTCCACAAAACGCGTGTCGAATTCAGGCAGACGGTTGTTGTTCTCATCGAACCAGGTTTGGACGCGCAGGCGGATCGGAGTGTGTAGATGTACTCCGCCAAGGTGATAAGCCATTTCGACTTCGTCCATATTGGAGTAAGTACGCGGTTTCTCTCCATCTTTTAGCCGCTTCGGTTCCATGGTCAGATAATAAACGCCCAGCACCATGTCTTTCGAAGGCCCGATGATCGGCTCGCCGTCAGCAGGCTTTAGCAGGTTGCGCGTGGACAGCATTAATTCGCGCGCTTCCCACACCGCCTTACGAGACAGCGGTACATGCACGGCCATCTGGTCACCGTCGAAGTCTGCGTTGAACGCCGTGGTGACCAGCGGATGCAATTGGATCGCAGACCCTTCGATCAGCACCGGTTCGAAGGCCTGGATGCCCAGGCGGTGCAGCGTCGGGGCGCGGTTCAACAGCACGGGGCGTTCTTTGATCACTTCCTCCAGAACTTCGTACACCTCTGGGCGGTTGCGATCGATAATGCGCTTGGCGCCTTTCACATTGGCGGCATAATTTTTCAACACTAACTGCGAGATGACGAAGGGTTTGTAGAGTTCTAAGGCCATGCTCTTAGGCAGGCCACACTGAAAGAGCTTTAGTTGCGGACCCACCACGATCACGGATCGCCCGGAGTAATCTACGCGTTTGCCCAACAGGTTGCGACGGAAGCGTCCCTTCTTGCCCTTGAGCAGATCGCTCAGCGATTTGAGTTCGCGGCGGCCGCGACGTGAGAGCGCTTTGCCGCGTTGCGAATTATCGATCAGCGAATCCACTGCCTCCTGCAACATACGCTTTTCATTGCGCACAATAACATCCGGCGCACCGAGTTCCAACAAACGCTTGAGACGATTGTTGCGGTTAATTACACGTCGATAAAGATCATTTAAGTCGGAGGTGGCAAAGCGCCCACCATCCAGCTGCACCATGGGGCGCAGATCCGGCGGGATCACCGGCAGAACGGTCAGGACCATCCACTCGGGACGATTGCCTGAGCGGCGGAAGGCCTCCACCACTCGCAGGCGATTGGTGGCCTTGCGGCGGCGCTGCTTGCTGCGTGAGGTGCGAAGCTCGTGCCACAGTTCTTCAGACAGTTTGTCGAGATCCAGACGCTCCAAGATGTCGTAGAAGGCTTCGGCGCCCATATCGGCGCGGAACACTTGGCCCCACTTAGAGCGCAGTTCGCGATAGCGATTCTCACCCATGAAGGTCATGGGTTTGAGGTTCTCGAGCTCTTCGCGCACGCGCAGTTGTTCTTCCTGTGGGGAGCCGGCTTGCTCTTCCAACGACAGGCGCAGTTGGTTCATTGCCAGTTCGGCCTCCGCTTTGACACTAGCGCGCTCCACGGAAATGCGGTCTATTTCCTTTTGCTTCTTTTCCCCAAACTGCGTTTCTTTTTCTTCCAGGAATTCTTTCACTGCCTGCTGGACTTTGGCGATATGTTTGTTGCTGATGGTTTCGCCGGCTTTGACAATGGTGGTTTTCGTCGATGCCAGTTGAATCGCAGCGCGCGGCGCTTTGCCAAGCTGGTCTTGCAGCTTGGCTTCGATGCGCTGGCCTTCCTTGATTACGGGATCGATCTTGGCAGCCAATTCATCTTCATATTTCTTTTCAATCGCTTTGACGCGCGCGTCCAACTCAGCGAGCTTTTCATCGCGTTGCTTCTTGTTTTCAGCGATCTTGGCATTAATGGCGGTGGCTTGCTGCTTTTCCGCGTCGCTGATCTCTTCATCCAGGCGAGCTAAGGCTTTCTTGCGCGCCTCGTCGTCTACATAAGTCACGACGTATTGAGCAAAATAGAGCACGCGGTCCAGGTGGCGGCGGGAAATGTCTAGCAGGAGCCCCAAATACGAAGGGACGCGGCGTGTATACCACACGTGCGCGACGGGTGCAGCCAGCGAAATGTGCCCCATTCGCTCGCGGCGCACGGAGGAACGAGTGACTTCCACTCCGCATTTGTCGCAGACGATGCCTTTGTAGCGGATATTCTTGTACTTCCCGCAATAGCACTGCCAGTCGCGCGTGGGACCGAAGATGGCTTCATCGAACAAGCCGTCTTTTTCCGGGCGCAGGCGGCGGTAGTTGATCGTTTCCGGCTTCAGCACTTCGCCATAAGACCAACTGCGAATAGTCTCCGGCGAGGCCAAGCTGATGCGGAGTGCGTTAAGTCCCTTGGTTTCCATAAATGAGGCCTCCTACAGGTGAATACGAACCAGTCTGTGTTTTGCGATGCAACAGCAGGCTGCCCCCATTAGAAGATTCTGGTTTCCCAAGTGCGAAACAATAAATAACCAGTTTTTATGAAGATTTTCGAACAAACGTGCTAGTGACTAGACAAACGAAACAAGCGCTGGAGAACTATTTTCTCGAGCGCTTGGCATGCAAGCAGCCTATTCGATTCACTGCAGAATTATATCAGGCGCATCAGGGGTGTCAAGGAAATTGGGGAAAATTAGCCTTTGCTAACCTGCGCAAGCGGAAACTCGAGCCGGAAGGTACTGCCAGTTCCCAGCTCGCTTTCCACCCATGCCCGGCCACCATGTCTATCTACTACTGATTTGACGATGGCCAATCCCGCGGTAGGCAGGTGGGACCCGCGGCTTCGGTCGAATATCTGCGGCAAATCCACTGGGGCAATACCTGGGCCGTGATCAGTAATCGAAATTACGGCCTTGTCCTCCGAATAATCGATTTGGATATCCACTTCCCCGTCGCGCGGGCTAACTCGGATCGCATTGTCCAGTAAGTTGTAAAGAGCACGCTGCAATAGGGTTGCATCAGCTTCTATGACCGGCGCTTTCCTTTCAGCTTTAGGCAGCACCAGCGCTATTTTCTTCTGCCTTGCGCGGGGTTCGAGTTCCTGGGCAGTATCCGCCAGTAAGGGCAGCAAAGAAATCTTTTCTATTTGCAAGCCGCGGCTGTTTGTCAGACGCTCCATGTCGAGCATGTCTCCGGCTAGACGCGATATGTTGTCGATATTACGCTCGATCTTCTCGGTGTAACGGGCCTGTTGCTCGTTGAGATCCCCCACCATGCCAAGCATGTTCAGATAGCCTTTGGTAAGCTCCAGGGGATCGCGCAAATCATGGCTTAGCGTGGCAAGCGATTCCGTGCGCGCTAGGTCAGCCCGCTTGCTATCGCTTACATCGCGTAGGATCAGCGCGCGGCCCAATATATTTTCATTTTCCTCGATCACTGAGTAGTTGGCAATGTAGGTACGTCCGGCGATGGTCGCTTCTGTGGTGCCGTCCCCTTTGCCGGATAGCACCATTTCGAACAGTTCAGGCTGATGCAGCATCTCTGTCAGCGATGCCCCAATGAGATTGCCATCGCCGCTGCCGAACAGATTTGCCGCAGCGGGGTTGGCGTACACAATTTGCCCGTCCTCGTCCGTCAGCAATACAAGGTCAGGACCTGCTTTCAACAGCGCCTCGAAGCGGCGGCGGGCGCTGTTAGCATCAACATAAAGTCGCGCGTTTACCGCTGCTTTGGCAGCTTGCTCCGCCAGAATTTCCAGATAGCGAACCTGCTCCGCTCCAAAGGTTTGTGCCTGCTCGAAGGCTAACCACAGCGCGCCCAGGTATTCATTACGATGGCGCAGCGCGAATGCCGCCAAAGCAGCTGGTAGATTTGTGCCTTTTTCGATTTTCAGTCGCGCGCGTGCGGGATTAGTCAGCAGCACCTGGTTTTGCTTTTCGTTGAGTGCCAGCATTTGCGCATCCAGGTCTTTGTGCAGTTTCTTTTCTTCGCCGCGTCCAAATATGGCTGGCTTCTGCCGCCCTTCGCCGCGAAAAACCAGCCTCGCAGAGGTCGCGCCACTGGCCAGCGCCGCATCCAATATCGGGTCTATTTGTGAGCGAACATCCAGCGTTGAACTGATTCCCTGGCTCACCACCAACAGGCGCTGGACCTCTTCCATGCGCGCCTGTAAGGTTTGGCGCATCTTTTCGAAGGCTGCACCCAGGCGACCAACCTCATCGACGCTCTTGGTCGCCAACGGCGCCTTGAGATCCCCGGCGGCTATGCGCTGCGTGTCGGCCACAAGTTCTTGTAATGAGTTTGTAACCGTTCGCAAGCTAAAGCGAAGCACCAGAAATGCGGCGATAGCCAATGCGATTAATATGCCCAACATGGGTAATGCGATCGATAGTGCTAATCCCTGCGTAAGTCGCACGGGCCACTGCACTACGACCGCCCAATTGCTGCCTGTTACCGGCTGATATTGAATCTGGCGACGTGCTCCATCTGGGCCGATGTCATTGTAATGGAGCGCAACATCTCCTTTGCGCCCGTTGTAGGTCTGCAGCAACAGTGCCGCAGACTCCGGGGCCAAGACGATACGGCCATCGCCATCCACCAACAACCCCTGCCCACCGAGAGTGTCGATGCTTTGCAGACTCTGCACAATGGGCTGGGCGAACGGGTTGGTATCCAGATTTGTACGCCCAATCAAAATCCTGCGCACCTGATTATTGCTATTGCGTACCGAAGCCACAAAGACCAGTTGGGCAGCCTGCCCACCCTCACGAACAGGTGGAGTAGTGAAATGCTGCAACGAGAGTCCCTGCAGCGCCAAACCCACGGCCTCGAGCTCCTGCGGGTCCGATTGCTCGCCAAATTCTTCAGAAAGTGGGAAGGAAACGATGGTATTGCCGCCCGTATCCAACAACACCAGTTGCTCAAAATACGGAACCGCTCGCAAATGGCTCTGCAAAACTGCCAGAGCCTCTGCCGGCGAAGCATCCGCCAACTCAGGATCCCCCGCCAGTTGCAGCATCAAATTCTGGCCAGCCTCTAGCAGGAAAGGTACCGAATCTGCGGCCAATTCCACGCTGGTCGAAATTCGCTCAAAATAAAGCTGGTCGGCCGCCCTTCCAGCCGTCCACCATCCCAAAGCAGCTAGGCCCAGAAAGGCCACCAGCACCACTGGCCCCAACGTAAACAGAAAGCGTGCCTCCAGGCTGCGCTCAGTGGGCGCAGGTTGCCTGGTTGCGGACCCTGCAACAAACTGTGGAACTCGCCAAGCGAGAACCTGCAGAATCAATGTCCCAAGCAGCAGCGGTCCGGCAAAGCCAATAAACACCCATGCTACCCGGGAAAGGGAGAAATCCAGGCTCGCCACCGCATCTTCGGATGCCCAAAAAAAACCGGTTGCTATGAAAAGGAGAGGAAAGATAAGGGAGCAAACCGCTCCGGCGACCAAAGGTTTTCTCAGCCAATCAAAAAGGCGGGTTCGATAGCTCTGGCTAAGCAACGCTCCAAGCAAGGCAGCCATAAAGGCAAATTCCACGAGCGTGAAAGGGCTACGGGTATGCCAAAACCCAATCAATAACCCCGAAAGGGCCGCCAGCAAAATACCTGGCAGCGACCCTAGCCGAATCAAAGCTAATACCCAGGGAATAGCGGCGAACACTGACAATAGCTGACCGAGTATGGGCGGGTTCGGCACCACGCCGTCTGCAGGCAGTCGCACTGTGACCGTAATAATCGAGATGGGAGTTGCAACGATCAGCGCCAGCAGCCAGATCCAATCTGTACGGTCCCAGGTAAGCTGGCGGCCAGGAAACCGTCGTACCAGCCAAATGGTCCCCGCGATCAAAATGATCCAAACCAGCCATCCCAAAATTCCATTGGGGGAGAGTAAGGATTGCAGAACTGGTATTTCAAAAAAAGAAATGAGCATCGGATTTAGATGGGTCTATACAAACCCCAATATTCTTCCGGCAACTGTGCGGCAATGTGCCGCATCACCAAGTCGGCGTTAGCCTGCCTGCCGGCACGGCGCTGTTCGCCACTGCCCTCGATGAGCGGCAAAATGAAGGGTTTGCCGATGCGAATTTGCAACTCAGGCCGCTTGCCGCGCAAGGCTCGTTTGGCAAAATCATCACTGGTGCCGGAGATGCCGACAGGCAACACCGGAACGCGGGCACGGTCCATTATATAAGCCACCCCTGCAAAACCGCGGCGCAGCCCGGGTTTGTGGGACCTGCCGCCTTCGGGAGCGATCATCAAGGGTCTACCCGCCGCCAGCACACGCATCATTTCCTGGATCACCTGGCGGTCATATTCTCCACGGTGTATCGGAATCACGCCGTAGCCGCGCACCAAAATCCTTTGACCAGGCCGATCTAAAACATCCGCGCCGGCGACCGCCTCAGGGAAAGTAGGCCAAAATGCGAGCAACAATGGGGGTTCAAAAAGCGAAATATGGTTGTAGGCAATAATGTAAGGGCCGGATTTTGGAATGTTCCCCTTTCCTTCGATCCTTACCCGACTCAAAATGAGGAAGACCAAGCGAAAGAGCGGCGCAAACGTGGCGCGAAATAGTCGAACACCGAGTGGATTTTGATAGCCGGCTTCCTGGGCGCTATTGCCCTTTACGGCTTGTCGTTCTCTCGCCAGTTTCAGCGCCAACTCAAGCACCTCCTCGCGGCTCAGCCCATTGGACTTTAGTGTAACTGCATCATCCGCGGGGCGCAGGGGCGCCACGGTCCGACCGGAATCGATCTTGTCGCGTTCGCGCAAGCCTTCCAAAATTTGCTCGAACGAAGGTTGGATACCACGCTCGATCAGCTCTGCATGTCTCCGGCGGGCACGCTCCTCCAGCGTGGCATCGAGATAGATTTTCAATTCTGCGTTGGGCAGCACCACGGTACCAATATCACGGCCAGCCATCACCACGCCGCCGCGTTCACCCACGGCGCGCTGCTGCTCCGTCAGTGCCTTGCGAACCTGTCGAAATGTCGAAACCGAAGAGACATTGTTGTCCACTTCTTTACCGCGAATGGCGAAAGTGGAATCAACCCCATCAATGAACACATCGCTTAGCCTTCCGTCTTTTTGACTGGCCGGCTTAAGTTCAATGTTGATTTCACGAGCTATTTTTTTCAAGGCGTCTTCATTGGTCAAATCCACGCCTCTATTCAAAGCAACTAAGGTCACCGCACGGTACATCGCGCCAGTATCGAAATACAGGTAACCCAGGCGCTCAGCAAGGGCCAGAGCCAATGTGGATTTCCCCGACGCAGCCGGCCCGTCTATTGCGATGGAAATCGGTTTGGACATTTCCTACGGATTTGCTTCAGGCGATGTTGAACTCTGAATTTGCGCATCAGGGAACAAGTCTTCCTTCGCCCAAAGCACGATCTGCGCGGTTTGGATCGGCGCTTGGCGGTAGAACAACCAGGCGAAGAAATTCGGCGGCCAGCCTTGCCAAGCGCGCTGCACCCATGCGGCAAAGCTCTGACCGCGGTATTCGGCAAACTCGCCGGCCTGCGCGTCCGCCGCGGCCATAACGACCAATGGTGGGGGCTTTTCTGCGCTTAAATCCGCAACGGGCAAATTCCGCAACTCCCAATTCAATACGGCGCTGTCACTGCGCAGATCGACCGCTAGTTCATTGGCCTGACCCTGCTCGAGCACCGAGAGCTCATGCAAACTCTCAGCTAGCGCTCGACTGCTGCCCGCCGCCGGACCAGGCGACCAGAGATCGTTAGCATCGGTGCTCTCTACCCGCAGGAAGCGACTGCTGGCAGAAAGCATGAATAGCGCGGAAAATAAAAGAAGCACCCACGCAACACCATACTCGGCGCCAACTCGCGACCAACCAAAGGCGATAAGGATGGTTGCAAGTACCGCCAAGCCCAAGGTGAAAATGGCCACAAAAACAAAGTCGCTGTAATTAGACGCTATTTTGGTGAGCGCAATGCCAAAAAATATTCCCAGGAGCAGGATCAAACCGGATTCTCCAATTGCCACACCGATATCTTTTCGCGGCAATGAAACGTAGCGAGCAACCTGCGTGGCCGCCAGCGTCCAGAGCGCCACAATTACCCAAAGCAGATCAGCCACCTGTCGCCCGGGGTACACGAGGATTAGCAGCAGCGAGAAAAGCGCAAATAGAGAAACCACCCTTCCTACGGAATGGTCGTTTCTCCACGCATTTACCGCGCCCAGTAAGCCCAAAATCGCTGCGGGCAGCGTGTAACCCAACAAAGCCAAACCAACCTCCGTGATTGGAGTCCCTGACTGTGTAAACCCACCCAGGAAAGACGCCACAGTTGAACCTAGGCCCGCAAGCCCTTCAGGAGCACGCAAGAAAAGCGTGCCGCCTAAGATTAGGGCGATAACAAGCGCCATGAAAAATCGCCCCAATTGCTGTGAACCCCATTTGGGTTTGGATTGAATTGTGAGCAAAACAAGAACGGCAGGGACCAACCCCATGAAAATCACTGGCGAAGCCAACAAAGCAATTGAGGCCAAGATCCCGGCAGCGATCGGACTGGAATGTCGCCACGCGGTCAGCGCCATAAAACCCGCGCCGACCGCTATCATGCGGCCAGAAGCCAACCGTGACACGGCGACCATGCCGGGGTCCAGTGCCAGTGCAAAGGAGAGCAGCAGGGCCGCTTTCTGGCCTAGCAAATCACGCCAAAAGTAGGGAAGCGCCACCAGCGCTAATCCGAATATCGCGGGCAGAAATCGGGCCACGAATTCGTTGCTACCTAGCAGCGAGAAAACCGGACTGGCGAGCAACACGTAACCCGGCTGGTCGCCCAATTCACTGGATCCTCCATTAGCTAGGGAACGCGCAGCCAGAGCATTTTGCGCCTCTAATTCTGTCAGCGGCGGTTCGCCCAGGTCAGCAGAACGCAAAAACAACGCAAGCAACAGAATTAGTAAATGGAGGAGGGTTTCGAAGCTAAATGTGTTCCGCGGCACCATGACTTACGTGATTATAGTCGAGCGTGTAATTAAGCCTTGCAAAGCGAATGGGTTGCTCTTGGAGCTGAGGCGGCATTCAAGTCCGACCCATTCATTTCGCTCAGGTCAGGCTCTTCGCCAGGCTGCAACTACGGTACTTCATAAATTGTCACGCTGCCGTTCTGAAAGGCAACGGTCAAGTTCTCCTCAAATTTAGCTTCATTCAGCGTCATTTGGTCGGTGTTGTATTTGTATCTTTCCCACTCCCCGACCACGATATATTTCACGTCATAGGCGACGATTATGCTATGCGCGACGAACCAATCAGATGTTGTGTACAAGGTCTGGATCTGATCGATGCGCGCCACATCATAGTTGCCTCCCCGCCATTGCCCCTCGTGCCCCGGCCAGCCCATCAATGCCGGCTGCCCGCTGTGGGCAGAGTAGCGCGCAAAATTGGCATCGTAGCTTCCGCCCACCGCTTCCACCAGCGGGCCCAGCGGCGCTTGTCGCAGCCACTGGATCGCTTCCACCGCGTTCGCCGACAGGTAGCTGGCGCCATCCAGGCTTAGGGTTGTGTGCCGCGTGACATCGGAAAACGCGAACAGCGGGTAGATTAGCCCTGTGCCCAGTAGCAAAGTGAGGAGTGCGACAAACAAAACACGGCCAATACGGCGCAGCTCATAAAACAGGATCACCACGGCAACTGTGGCGGCCACGCTCCACATCTGCCAGGCCTGGAAATAGAATTTGAACACCGTGTTCATGCGCGTGCCGAATTGGTCGCGCAGGTAGACAAATTCGGGGGCGATGACCAACATTAAGCCCACAAAAACCAAGATCAGTACGAACGTTTGCGCCTGATGGACTTGCGCGCCCGCTTTCTCCTGATCGCGTTTTTGCCTGGAGGCAAAGAGCAAGCCTAGTATCAAGCCAAGCAGCAGAGTCATAGTGATCCAACCACCCACGGCACTAAAGCGCCTGCGCAGCGATTCATTCAACAGGCTGCCCAAGTCCGGGGCGCCCAGGCCTGCGAGAATGACTTGTCCCAAGCCGCTCCCTGATAGCCACAGCGCGTATATGCCGGTCAGTAAAAGTGAAAATCCCCACAGCGCGGCCACCAGCACAAGGCCGAACAACGATATTCTCAGCAACCGAACCCAATTCCCATCACGCTTCCGTAAAACCAGCAAATAGAGAGTGATCGGGGTCAGCGGCGTGGCGAACATAACCCACAACTGGACTCCTCGCGTGGGATTGAGCAAATTGGGCAGTATTCCGCCTGCCTGTGATGTGAATCCAAGGTAGAAGGGCAAATACAACAAGAATCCAGTCAAGCTAAGCAGCAGGCCCAGTTCCAGGAAATCCTGGAGGCTCTTCCATGTCCACCCACTGATTTGAGCTTCGCGCACTGAGTATGCCAATGCAAACAACCCAACATAGATTGGGAAATCCCAGATATTTAAAAATCCGAGTGCCCCCAGCAACACAGCGGCAAACAAAAGCTCGTCAGGGCGAATCCGCAAACCAAAGAACAAAGGCGGTCCGCGCTTTTTAGCTCCGCATAAATAGGCATTCAGCGCCAGCCCCATCGCCAGCATGACAAAGGGCATCGAGAGCACATGGGGATGAAGGTCACCCAACACGAATGAAAATGCCGGAAACTCGTCGATTAGTTCTTGCTCGCCGCCGCTGAACGTACGGTCATTGATCACCCGCGAAGCGCGCCACCACCACCAGGAACCAGTTCCATAAAGGCGTGGTGTCCATTTGGGCGGCTCGATCGGTGGGTTCACCAGTTCCTTGATATCCATCCAGGCCCAGAACTTCGACGTCTGCGCCCCGTTGGCATCAGTGCTCCAAAAAACATGCCGAGCATGCAAAATCTCAAGCAGCCCTTCCATGTTTCCGAGGATCAACACAAAGATGGGAGCCAAGGCTGCCAGCCACAGCATTGCACGGCGCGCCTTGGGCAGATACAAAGTGAGAAGGTTGTGCGCCAACCCATAGGCACCCGCGGCTGCCATGGCAAAGATCGAGATGAAACCGAGATTGAACGCCACGGAGCTAATCACGCCCACCAGCTTGGCCAGCAAAGCCACCATCACATAGCCAAAGTAGTAATACGAGATCGAATAGCCGGAAAGCCAGGGGTCTTGCGGCGGCATGGTCGGCGAGCGCATAATGGCGCTGATGAACGCCAGCTCCATGGGTTGCTCAGTGTGATAGATGCCCGGCTGCGCTGCGCGCACGTAGGTCATGAAAAGGAGGGCCAGCAAGAAAACGACCTCCACGGCAATAATGGTCGATCGGTTTTCCCTCATCCATCGCCGCATCTCCTCTTGCGGAGTTTGCCGCCAGCATAGCCAACTGAGTGCGGCTAGCAGCAAAATCGCGGTTAGCAACCCGCCGGTATCGTTGCGTAAAAATCCGTAGCTACTCAGCAGCCAAAAGATGAAAGCCCACAACAACAGACCCAGGGGCCGCACAAAGGCCACGCCGCGGTTGGGCAGCGCGCCGAGGTAGCGATACGCGATCGGAAAACTCAGCCAGCCAATGGCGGCCAACAGCAGATACCAAAGAATCGCATCGAAGATTTGATCCATCACTGAGCGGCTAATACGGAATTGGCTACTTCGTAAATCACGGTCCCGTCATTCCGGTAGACCTCGTGCCATAGGATTCCATCCTGCGCTTCGAACTTATCCAGCCCGGGGCCAAAAAAGTAAGCTTGCTCCAACTGCCCAACCACGATATAACGCACGTCGTATTTTTGCAAAAAAGCTCGCGCCAACTCCAAATCTTCGCCCGTGTAGAAAGCCCTGACTTCGCCTTCACGCCCCCAAATATCATTGCCGGGCACGAACTCGCGCTGCTGCCGCTGATGCCAGTTCCATCCCAGCACCGTCGGCAGTCCGGTGTAGATGGTTATACGCGAGCCCCAACGGTATTCGGGGATCTGCGCCTCTGCGATTACGGGCGAACCTTGGATATTCTCTTGCATCCAGCGTATGGCGTCATAATCGTAGCGCAATTCGATGATTTGTTCTTGATCGTAGGTGACAGCGGTCTTCATGTACTCCATCCCATCCAGCGACCAGGGTGGATCCTCTGACATGCGATCGCGCATCTTGCCGGTAACACCGAACAACATGAACAGCATGCCACACAGGATGAAAAAGAAAGAGGTCAATTGCCATGCGCCGCGCCAAGATGGCGACCAGTACCGCAGCGCGTCCAGCGCCCAACCGAAGGCGAACGCCGCTCCCAACGCCAACAGCACCCAGGCTTGCATGTAAAACTTGAAGACAGTGTTCATCCGCGAGATGTCGCCTTGCAGCACAATGACTTCGACCATCAATGTTAGGAACAATCCGGTGCCTACCAGAAACAAGACCAGTCGTTTGGCTTCATCTTGACCGGGGCGAATGAACAGCAACCCAGTCCACACGAGGAGCGGCAACACGAGCCAAGTAATCGCCACCCCCATCAGTAGCAATGCAAAGGCAACCGCGATAAAAACAACTACGCCCAAATAAAGCAGGAAGGCAGATTTTTCCAGTTTACGCACCGAAGACAAGGGAGTGTTCGCCATCCACTGTCGCGTCTCCCAGACGAGCCATGCAGCAATGAAGAACAGGAATATCGCCCAGTGCACCATATACGACGCGCTGGGCGTCAGAGCGCCATCCCAGAGCCGGATACTGGTGTAACCCTGCCTATACCAATCGGTGAATGGCTTGTACGCCAGCACACTGATCAGCGCCAGCACAACCGGCGCCCCAAGCACCCAGTGCCACGCAGGGTGCAGTTTGCGGTCCTCACCTTTGACCCTCGGCCCATGGCGCCAAATCGCATATCCGGTCGCTAGCATCCCGATCACCAAATAGATAGGAAAGTCCCAGGTATTGATTGGTCGCAGGCTGCCAATAACAATGGCGCCTAACATCAGCGACGCGCCCACCTGCCATTTATTCTTCAGCCCGTTCCAGGCGCGGCTCAACACCGCGGACAGCGCCCAGGCTAGCCCGAGAACGGTCACTGGCAGGGCAATCATGTGCGCATGCAAGTCCGCGTAGGTGAAAGTGAACAGAGGGAACTCGGTGATGGGCGCCGATTCGTTGGGCGCCGGGATGATACGCGTCGGGTTCCAATACCACTCACCCAGCCCATAGGGCAGCGCCTGCCCGCCCAGCGACATGAGCATCCCGCGCAGCATCCAAGCAAACTGCGTAAAGAATCCGGCCTCCGATATATATACGCCCTCGGCCCCCAGCCGCGCCCAGCCCTCGAAGATCATGGCAATATTGCCCAGGTTGCCCAGTATCAATACAGCCACCGCCGCTGCAAACCCAACGACTTCGGGTGAAATCCGGCTGCCCTTCCCCTCCCGCGAACTCCAAGCAGACCACAGGTTCCAGGCAATGCTGTACCCACCCAGCGCCAACATAGCGAACAGACTGGGCAAGATCAGGTTGTACGCCACAGATGGCACGATACCCAGCAATTTCACCAACGAACCAACCAGCACAAACCCGTAATAATAGTAATTAATGTAGCCGCCCGCGAACCATGGGTCATATGGCGGAAACGAAGTGCTCTTCAACACGGCGTTGAAATACGCGAAGTCCATGGGCTTTTCCCCGCCCTTGGCAGGATGCCAGAGGTCAGGGTTTGCAACACGGATAAACAGCATCAAAAGGAAGAAAGCCAGGAAAAGAAGCTCGATCCGCAAGAACTGCGCACGTTTGTTCTTCCACTCAGCCTTCAATTCTTTGCGCTGCACCCAGGCTGCAATGGCACCGGCAACGACCAATAGGATCGCGAAAGCCGCCAGCCAGCCGCGACTGAAGCTAAGCCCAAGCGAGCCGCCCATCCAGGCGAAATAGGCCAGCAGCACCAGGCCCACCAGTCGTGCAAAAGGATAGCCGCCGTCCCGCAGCCCGGGCAGCAGCCAACGCACTAAGGGGTACACTGCAATCCCCAGCACCATTAACGCCAAATACCAGACCGCCGCACTGGCCCACGGCGAGCTGTTGATCCAGCTATCCCTGTCGAACAATTCGGACCAAGTGCCGCCGGCTTGCTGCTGCTCAAGCCGTTCAAGTGGCAGCATCAGATTGGGTGGGATTCGCCCGGAGGCTTGTTTCGGCGTTACGCGCACAACTTGCGCAAGATCGACCTGCCCGAATAACTCCACCCATTTCGCCGAGTCGTAATCCGCCGTTTTGTGGAAGATCAATACTTTGGGATGGTCGTAGACTGTGTAGGCTTCCTCGGCTCCCTGATCATTGATTTGCCATGAACCCAACCGCGGCGCGTTCTCAAATACTCGCACCAATTCGAATCCGTTTTCACTGCTTACCGAGCCAACTTGGGCGTTGATGAAACAAGACTCGATGGTCTGCTCTTGCGGGCAGCCGATCAGGGCGCGATAATAAGAAACCACTAGCGGGAAACGCTCCGGGGTGCGCGGCAGGCTGCCCCACTGCCGGCTGGAAGAGATAAAGATGTACTCTGTGCGATCGAGGATGTCCATGAAACGAGCGACCTTGTTGGCGTCTTCGTCCCAATACAATTCAAAATTCAGATCGCCTTGGTAGACGCCGCCGAAACCGTCGTAGCCATCAATGCGCAGCGGCAACCCATCGTCCCAACTGGTTTCGTTAGCCACGGCAGTGCCCAGCAAACTAATTGCACCAGCCGATTCCATCGACAGTTGCAGCGTCAGCGCCTGGCCTTCTTGCACTGCAACACCAGAGGGCAGCTGAATGGTCTGCTCAGTCCCCAGCGCGCTTTTGTTCGTCGCGGTCTGCAGGCTGATGCTCTTTTCTGCCAACACGGCCCCGGACCCGGCGTCCGTCAGCGCGAGATGCATTTCAACTGGCGAGAGGGATATTGGATCCACGGCCACAAGTGAAAGCCTCAAGCGATCCGGCGCAGTTCCTTGTAGCATCTGCAAATCTAGCACAAAGCTTTCACCCATTTGCACTTCGACCGCTTCTGTCAACAAGGGTTGCGCGGGTAAATCAGGCGTTTGTGAACTGCTCAGGTCGGCGCTCGTGACCAGCAATCGGCCGCGCCCGGCAGGCAGTGCAATCAGGAATTGATATTGAGCCGTGGGATCGGCCAGCAATTCGACCGGAAAACTGATGGTCACCTCGCGTAGTTCGCCAGGCTGCGTGGAATCCAGGTTCACGACTTGATTTATTCTTGTCAGGGGGATCGAATTCTCCGGTCCGCTGCTTAGCGTCACTTGAACGGGCGCAAGCACATGCTTGATGGTGATCTCGCCCAACTCACCATCCAACTTCGGTGCGAAGTTGGCGATGTATGGAGTTTCCGGGCTGATCACGAAATCATAGGGGACCGCCAGCGGTTGATGGCCGGTTTCGCCATCGCGGTTGTAACCAATGGTGATCGGCCCCGGCACGCTTTGGTAGATCCAGCGCGCCGCCTGCACCCGTGATACATCCTGCCGATAGATCTGCACAAAGGCGAACGCCCAAAGTGCACCGCCAACCACTGCAACGGCCCCGAGTACCGCGGCCGCCGACTTCGCCCAGATGGAGAACGGGCTTCTTCTTTTCCGTTCTCCAACGCGTCGGTGTTTTTCCGACGCAAGTTCCCACAGCTCAATCACACCCCACGCGCCAAAGATCGCCAGCACCGGGTATACCGGCAGGAAATAGCGCATGGTGGGGTTGAAGCCAACAGACTGCAGCAAGAAATAAAATGCCCCCCAACCCCACAATAGAACTGGCGGTTTGCGCCAGTCGCCTTTGTAGATCCGCCAGCCCGCCCAGGCGAAACCTGCCAGGCACACCAGCGCCAGCGGCCAACCCAACCCCCACCCAACGATGTTGCGCAGCCCGAACCACAGCGGCCGCCGCGCCCACTGCATGGAAGGCGGCCAGTCCGCGTCGCCGTTCACCTGCGCCGCCAGGCTGGCCATGGTGTCCACCCAATGCGGGTTCAACGCCAGGATGGCAGTTCCCATCTCTTTGAGACGCCCCGCCAACCCCGACCCCGCGCCGTTCTGCCAAACTGCGCCGATATTGTTGATCCAGCCGCTTAAGCCCAGCCCCGCGAAGGCGTAGGGTTGGAACACGCGGAAGGTGACCACACTAACTACGCCGGCCAGCACCACCCACCAGAAGGAGGGTGAATAGTATCGGGCGCGCTGTTCAGGTGACAACCTGCCCAAACGGATGGCGGCAGCCGCCGGTAGCATCAGCGCCTGGCCGATGACAACTATCGGCTGGTTGACCTTCGAAGCCAACGACATACCAAATGCCAGCCCAAAGCCGACAAAATCCCAAATGCTAAAAATCTCTCTTAGCCCGCTGCTCCCCTGCTCCCTTGCTCCCTTGCTCCCCTTCCCCTCTCCATCCGTCGCCACCCTGACCGCAAAATAGATCGCCAGCAAAGTGAAAAAGTTAGCAAAGTTATCCACGGTCCAGAAATGCGACTGCTGGATTTGCATGACGGTTACTGCGGAGAACGCCGCTCCCAGCAAGCCCACTCGTTTACCAAACAGCCTGGACGCGGTGAGATAGACCAGAACGATCACACCCAGATCGAAAAGGGCGGAGAGCGCGCGGCCAATTAATTTCAATCCATCCCCGGTTGCCATTTCCATGGCCTCGCCAACGTAACGAACCATGAAAATTGGCAGAGTGCCATAAACAAAGAAACCAGAACCGCGGTTATTGGGATTCAAAGAAGAGTTTGCAGTATCAAAGTAATGACCGATACTCTCTACGGAATGAATGCTCGATTCAACCTGTATTAGGAAACGTTCGTCCGGATGGAGCTGCTGGTCTCCTCCCCAACCTATGCCCGAAAATCGAAATGCGGCGGCCGCGACCAATACCAGCACAAAGAGCAGGTCGAAGGCCCAGCTGCGAATCTGCGGACGAGTTCGAGCCGGCATCTTATTGGCTCGATTCCTGGGCTGGTACGAAATAGGTCAGGAATTCTCTGCCTGGCACCCGGCTCTGCCTGAAGCTGACCAAACCCTGCGGATAAAGCTGCTGCAAGGCGTTCAGGCCGGTTTCATCCTCGGGCTTAAGCAGGAACAGTTTAGGAGGCGCAACGGAAAGCGTATTGCTGAGGGCATCCGGCCAGATGCCGTAATCGCGACCAGGGTCCCCCGCGTTGATTCCCACCAGGCGCGTGTCCACCCAATGCGGGTAAGCCACCACCCAGGCGGAATCCGGGCTGCCGAAGCTGCCGGCGTAATCGGCAATGACCTTGCCCAGCTCCGACGAGTTCCAGGAATTCTCGTCATAGCCGTGAAGATATTCGTCAAAGAAGAGGTTGAAATTGAGCACCGCAAAGATCAGCAAAATGAATGTCCCAGCGCCCCGCGCTACCCACAGACCTAATCGGTCGCCGATCTTGTCCCGCATCCCATGCAGGAAGGCGTCCAGCGCCAGCGCGCAAACCAGGAACGCCGGGATCCACGCGCCGCCGGCGCGATTCATCGCCGGGTTTTCCTCCGGGAAGGCCAGTGATAGGCTAGAGGGCAGCATCATCAACGGGATGGCCAAGAGCAGGAACAAATCCTGCCAGGAGCGCGTTCGTGCATATCGTATCCCCACCAAGATGACACCAAGCAACAGCAAGCTTGCAGATATACCGTCAAAAGCCGGTTTGTTATACAGACCCACCAGCCAGATTTGCCCGCCCGAATAATTGAACATGCGAAGCCCGTTCCAGATGTTTTTTGGGAGGATAAGCCAGGGGGATTCTGGATACACACGCTCGGCCTGGAACATACGCGTCAAAATCCGCTGCGAATACATTTCTGGATGCTCCACGGCGTAGCGAAGCAGCGGTGTGCAGATAACCAGCGCCACCAGCGCCAGTAACGCGAACCCGATCAGACTGCGGCGGCGCAGGTCAGCAGTTGGTTTGTGCAACAGGAAGGTGAACAGAGCCGCGCCGGCCACAATGGGCATGATTCGAAACGCAGAGTATCCATTCAGCCCCAGACCCATGAAGACCCCCGAAAGCAGGAAATCATTGAGGTTGCCGCGTCGCAACCCCACGATCAGGTAATAAAGAGTAGGCGCGGCAAAGGTTGGATACAAGGAGAAGCGCAGCCCGGTCCGCGCCAGCAAATTGGGCCAAAACGCCAGGCCCACTAACAACAACGCGATCAAACCCACCCAACGCCCGCCCAGTTCTTTACCCAGTAAATAAATATAGACCAGCGAAAAAAGGGCGAGCAGCCCAGTCCCCAGCTTTAAGCTAAAAAACGAAACCCCCGTATCAAAGATTCGCACGATCGCGGCTGTCAAGTAGAACTGCAGCGGCTCTCGCCCTGTATTGCGCTCGAAATAAATAGCCTTTTGCCCATTCAATATATCGGACACGTCCAGCAGCTTCTCGGCATGGTCGCTGGTCATCTCGGGCGGCAGCGCCTCCAGTTGCGAAAAGCGGAAGAAGGCAATTACCGCGAACGCGACGATCAGCAACAGAGTCCAACGCGAAATGCTAAACTGCCAATCCTTGGCAGCCAATCGCTCTTTCCATCTCCGCCACACACTTTGCGGAGTATGCCAGGTCTGCCAGAACGCGGCCAGCACAAAACCGATACTCAACAGCCAAAAGGTTACGTTCAGGAAATTGAAACGGTTGCCGCCGGAAAATAGAAAGGTTAGACCAAAAAATAAGAGCCCCAACGCCAACGGCGCTCTGCGAAAGCCAAGCGTCTTTTTATCTAATACCGCTTTTTCAATTTTCGGCATCCGCCAATCGCCTTCGTAAGCCGCCCAAATGGTGATCCCTGCTGAGATCAATATCAAAACCAGGCCAACTTGCCACAGGCCTTGATCTGGCGGCAACAAGGCCTGTCCGACCAGGAATAATGCAAAGGCCGCCGCTACCCGCCATGGCAGCGGCCGCGCAATCGCGCCGATCCGTCCGCGAGGGGTTGCGGCGCTCCGCGCCCTCGCCACCCGAGTTCGTGAGCCGGCAGCCGGCAACGCCGGCACCGCAGGTACGCGTTCGCGCCCGAAACTTAGAATGGCCTTGATGTAATCGAGGATGCTGGGTTCAGATGGCGACATGGGTGGTTCGGCGAGTTTGACCGTGATGATTGCCGCTCATTTTATCCCAGCCAAGATTTCCTTACTTATCCTTGGGGTCCCCACATGTCTTTTATGGGCATCCAAAATCCTAAATCAGGAATTAGCAATCGAAAACTTGTCCCGAGTGAACTGCTTTTAGCTGCGACGAGGGATCATAAATGTCTTTGCCGTTATCTTTTCCTCGCCACATACCACGTATATGTCCCATCCTGGTCCTCCCCGCCCTCCGCATACTTTCTGATCGCCCGCTCCGTGAGCGCCAGGTTCCAGCGTCCTGGCGCCAGGATCCAGCGCCCGGTCAGCGCCCTCGCCACCCAGCTCGGCAGGCCAAAGTAGTGCCCCCACTCCAGCGCGTGCAGGGCCGCTGGTGGGAAATAATGCCAATAGTGGTTCAAATCAAAACCCGCCTTATCAAGCTTGGTTTTCCACTCCTCCGGCGAGAGCATATTCACATGCCTTGAGATCCGCGTGAACAATCGAACGTAAGCATTCGCCCATCCCTTAAGCCCGATCCGTTTGAGGAGTCCCGAGATCGCCAAATTCTCCTGCCAGCGATGGTTAGGCACGCAAAACAAAAACAATGCGCCTTTCTTCATTACTCGCGCGGTTTCATTTATCACCGGCTGCAGATCTTGAATATGTTCCAGCACGGAGTTGCTAAACCCGGAAGCAAAATATCCGTCTGGAAATGGAATCTTGGAGCCAAATGCCTGAACTAAATCTTTGTAGGCGGCATTCTCCCCTGCCCGCATGGATGTTGCGTTACTCGGCGCAGCCGAGTAGCAACTCCAACGCGTGCGCGTCTTTTGCGCACGCAAGCTCTCCAGCTCCCCATCTCGCTTGGCTTCGCGTAATGAGCCCAACGCGGGATCTACCCCCACATCTATCTGCTTTCTAAAAACCTGGCTGGCAAACTGCCCATCCCCGCAACCCAGATCCAACATCGGCGCCGTCAAATCGAATTCCTCGTAGAAATCCGCCTCCACCGCCCGTAGCAATGCGCGGAAATACGGCAGCGTCTGCAGCATCGGCCACAGAAATTGGTTTTCTCTCCCCTGTTCTTCTGCTCTTCTCCCCCCCTGCATTATTTAAGTTCCTCCGCAATTTCCTCGAACAACGTTTCATGCCGCCGCGCGCACGTATCCGAGTTGAACTCGCGTTTCAACTCATCTGGGCTCAATTTCCCCTGCTCCCCTGCTCCATGTGGAGAAGGGGCTTTTTCTTTTCCGTTCTCCAACGCGTCGGTGGTTTTCCGACGCAAGTTCCCCAGCACCTCAATAATATTCTCGGCCAGCCTCCCCGCGTCCCCCACCGGCGTCAGCCGCCCCAGGCCCGTCATGCGCACCGGCTGCCGCACTCCCGGCAGCTCCGAGGCCACCACCGGCTTGCCATTCATCATCGCCTCGACCTGCACGAATCCAAATGTTTCCGTGGAGTTCGTGCTCGGTACCACCAGCACGTTGATGTTCGCATAGAAGGCCGCCATCTGCCGCAAATCCAGATTGCCGAGGAAGACCCATTGCCCCGTTTTTTGATATTGCTCGATCTCCGGCATCAGCCGCGCGAAATAGTCTTCCTCGCCCAGTACATCCTCATATTGCCCGGCGAACCAAACCAAGGCACTAGGATACTTTGCAAGTATCGCAGGCAGCGCTTTCAGCAGCACTTCTACACCTTTCTCAGCCGCAAAGCGTGTTGCCATAGCGATCACGGGATGATGTCCTTCCGGATTATGTTTGTCGCCGAACGCTTTCACCTCGTCCGCAGTGGCCTCTGGCAACTCCACCGCCGGCGAGATCACCCGAACCTTGTCCGCGAATCGCCGCAGATATGGCGAATGGCTGGCGAAATCCTCGGTGTACGAAGAAATGCGGTGTGTGAACCGCGCCGCCAGGTCGTTCGCCAGATTGATCACAGTACTAACCAGCAGATTAAATACCCCTTTAGGTAATTTCAGATCGGAGTGGTAAATGATCACCGTGGGCTTCTTGCGCAGCCGCCCCCGCAGCGCCAACCCGGCCGCGTCGAACTGCGGCAGGTGCAGCAGCAGCCAGTCGTGTTTGTCGATCTCCTCCGAGGCGATGCGCCCGATGGAGGGCATGATCACACCCTTGCTGACACGCAACAGCACCGGCACTCGCCGGATGCGGACGCCATCTTGCTCCTCTTCCAGCGGCGTGGATTTATCGAACTGGGAAGTGAGCACCGTCACCTGGTGCCCACGCTTCGCCAGCGCCTTCGCCAGGCGTTCGGCATAGATCGTCAGCCCGCTGGTATGCGGCCGGTAATAGGTCAGGACGGTGAGGATGCGCATCGCAAATTAAGTAATCACACCTCCGTCTTTGCGAGCCCATGAAACGGGCGAAGCAATCCCCAGGCTAATTTGCCAAATGGCTCGGGGATGCCATCCATTCGCTTCGCTCAGGACAGGCTCCGGGCGGCGCCGATTAATGACAGCGCCAAACGCCTTCCTCGCAATGACGGAAAAGGACTAGGCAAATAATTCCTTATGCTCCTGCACCCACTCCACTAGCTCGTGAACTCCTTGCTCCACCCCGATCTTCGGCGCCCAGCCCAGTTCCTTCTTTGCCTTGCGAATATCGCTGATGTACACCATCTGGTCTCCCGGCCGCACCGCCCCGCTCTTCACCGGGATCTTGCGGCCCATCATCTTCTCCAGCATCGGACCACACTCCGCCCAGATGGACAGCGTGTGCTCGGGTCCGCCGCCGATATTGTAGAACTGCCCGCCAACTCTATTTTGCTTAGACACCGCCGCCTCAAAGGCCGCGATCAGGTCGCGCACGTGCAGCATGTCGCGCACCTGCTTGCCGTCGCCGTAGATGGTGATGGGCCTATCCAGCACTGCGGCGATCACGAACCAAGCCAGCCAACCCTGGTCCTCGATGCCGAATTGCCGCGGCCCATAAATGCAGCTCTGCCTCATCACCACACTGGGGATGCCGTAAATGCGGGAATAATCATGTACATATTGCTCCGCCGTACCCTTGGAGCAGCCGTACGGCGAATGGAAATCCAGTTGCTGGGTTTCCGGCAACCCGTGCGGCAGCCTGGCGTACTTATAGCGCGTCTTCAATTCGACCAATTTATGCTCGGTCATTTCCCCGTATACCTTGTTGGTGGACGAATAGATCACAAAGGGCTTGCTCCCCGTCATGCGCACCGACTCCAGCACATTGAAAGTGCCCAGCGCGTTGATCTCGAAATCCATGCGCGGGTCCGCCACCGAACTCGTCACCGCTACCTGTCCCGCCAGGTGCGCTACCACCTCCGCCCTCGGCGCCAGATCATCCAGCGCCCCGGGGGTGCGCACATCGCCAATCACCAGCTCGAATGAATGCGCTCCATATTTCTCGCGCAGCCATTCGAGATTTTTGTCCGCGCCGCGTCGCGATAAATTGTCGAAGATGATCACCTGGGCGCCGCGCTCCAATAGATAGTCGGCGTAATTGCTCCCTATGAAGCCTGCTCCGCCGGTGATCAAGTACTTTTTAGCCATGATTACTTCCTTTGCAGCATCAGATTGCCACGTCGCAACTGCGGAAGGCTGAGCCTTCCTTGATTGCTGCCGATGAATCCCACCCCGCCTGTGATCAAGTTTCTCAACCATGCCTGTTTCCTTTTTGACATTGGACATCGGACTTTGGCCTCCTTCATCCCTTATCCTTTCGCCTTCATCCTTCCTTTACCGCTCCCCTGCTCAGCAATTGGTTATACACCGCGCCCAAAGACTCTCCCTGCTGCCAGAAGCCAATGATGCCAATGATTCCCGTGATCGCAAAATACAAAACGTGCGCCACCACCGCATAAGCCAGTGAAACAGCCGAATCGACGCCAAATAAACTCAACGCGCCAACCATTACACCTTCGAACACTCCGATATATGCGGGCGAGGACGGGATCGCCACCCCCACCGACGCGACCGCGATGCTGAAGAATGCCCACAGCCATGTAGCTTCCGGTAAAAAACTGCGCATCAAGAGGAAGTACCAGGCCACGTTGAAGAACCAGGTGAGCAGCATCCAGAATGCCACTTGCAGGAACCGACCCGCGCTCTTCAAAGCCGACAGGCCTTCCAGGAACGAAGCCAGTTTATCCTTCAGCCAATGGCTCAGTCTCGGCGCCGGGCTCGTGACCCGTTCCACCAACCGCGTGAACAGTTCCGGGCGCCTCGCCATCACGAACAGCACGGCGAATCCGATCACCACCACAGCCGACGTAATAACCGCCGCCGACCGCGCCCAATCGGCGCCCACCACCAGCGGCAAGGTGGCGAAGAGCAAACCTGCCGCCAGGCCCAGGTCGAACACGCGCTCGACAACAATGCTCGAGAGCGCCCGCCAGAACCGCATGCCCACTCGCTCCCCAATCAGCAACGCCCGCCCGAATTCACCCAAGCGGAATGGCAATATATTGTTCAGCAAATAGCCTTGATTGAGCGCCAGAAAACAGTCACGGAAACGCGCCTGCTCCATCAGCACGGTGCGCCAGGCCATCGCCCGCGCCATGATGGTGCCGAAGAACACCAGCACCACGAAAGGCAGGACGCGGTAGTCAGCCAGCGCCAGCGCTTCTTGCATCTGGCCTAAGTCCACTAGATAAATCAGCGCGATCACCGCCACAGCGGTGATCACCAACCCCGGCAGCATCCTCACCCAGATGCTGGTACCGCGTTTAGACCTCGTTTTTGCTAAACTCATCTCGCCATCTTCACCGTTGATTACAAAGCCGCTTTGGTAGGGGCGGGGTTTCCCCGCCCTAACTATGAGGGCGAGGTGACCTCGCCCCTACCTTTCATTCGTCGCCAAGCCTCAGCACTGCCAGGAATGCTTCCTGCGGAATCTCCACCGACCCCACCATCTTCATGCGCTTCTTGCCCTTCTTCTGCTTCTCGAGCAACTTTCGCTTGCGAGTAATATCGCCGCCATAGCATTTCGCCAAAACGTCCTTGCGCATGGCTTTCACATTGGCGCGCGAGATCACTCGCCCGCCAGATACCGCCTGGATGGGCACCACGAACAATTGCCTCGGGATCAGATCTTTTAGCTTGGTGATCAGCGCCTGGCCCTTACGATAGGCGTCGTTCTTGTGCACGATGGTGGTGAACGCGTCCACCGGTTCCATGTTCACATGGATCTCCAGCTTCACCAGTTCATCCGCCCGATACTCTTTGAATTGGTAGTCCAGCGAGGCATAACCGCGCGTCGCCGATTTCAACTGGTCGAAGAAGTCAATAATGATCTCCGCCAGCGGGATCTCGAAATTCAACTGGATACGCTCGGGCGCCGGGTATTCTTCATTAACATAGATGCCGCGCCGCTTGGTAACCAGCTCCATCACCGGTCCGTAGTACTCCGTCGGCGTGAACACCTCGATATCCATCCAGGGTTCGCGTACCTCCTGGATAACGCCTTCATCCGGCAGCTCCGCCGGCGACTCAATGCGCAGGTTCTCGCCCGTGGTCGTCACCACCTCATACGCCACCGACGGCGCCGTCACGATGATGTCCAGGTCGTACTCGCGCTCCAGCCGCTCCTGGACGATTTCCATGTGGAACATCCCCAGGAATCCGCAGCGGAATCCGAAATTCAAAGCTTGCGATGTCTCCGGTTCATAGATCAATGAGGCATCGTTCAATTGCAGCTTCTCAAGCGCTTCCTTTAGCTCGGGGTAATCCTCGCCCTCCACCGGGTAGATGCCCGCGAACACCATGGGCTTTACCTGCCGGTAGCCGGGCAGCGGCTCCGCCGCCGGGTTCGCCTTATACGTAAAGGTATCGCCTACCCGGCACTCCGATACCGTCTTGAGCCCGGTAGCCACGTAACCGACCTCGCCTGCGTTCAGATACTTTGCAGGTGTCAATGCTGGTGAAAACGTCCCAATCTCAATGGGTTTTAGTTCCGCGCCGGTCACCATCAACCGCAATGGGCTCTCCCCTTCGATGCGGCCATCCACCACACGGACGTAAGCAATCACACCTTTATAGGCGTCATAGTGCGAATCAAAAATAAGCGCCCGCAGCGGGGCGTTCAAGTCACCTCGTGGCGCCGGCACCCGCGCCACCACGGCCTCTAGCACCGCCTCGATGTTCACGCCGGACTTCGCCGAAATGCGCAAAATTTCAGCCTCCAGCGTGCCGATCAATTGGCTGATTTCTTTGGCGACCTTATCCGGGTTTGCAGACGGCATGTCGATCTTGTTGATCACCGGGATGATCTCCAGATCCGCCTCGAGCGCCATATACAAGTTGGCCAGCGTCTGCGCCTGGATCCCTTGGGACGCGTCCACCACCAACAGCGCTCCTTCACAGGCTTCCAGGGCGCGGCTGACTTCGTATCCGAAGTCTACGTGCCCCGGTGTATCGATCAAGTTGAGCTCGTAGGTCTGCCCATCTTTGGCGCTGTACTGCATGCGCACCGCCGAGGCCTTGATGGTCACTCCCTTCTCGCGCTCCAGGTCCATACTGTCCAGCACCTGCTCGGTCATATCTCGCGCCGAAACCGTCCCTGTGATCTGCAGCATACGGTCCGCCAGCGTCGATTTGCCGTGGTCGATATGCGCGATGATGCAAAAATTGCGAATTTGCTGCATAGCCTGAGAAGTATATCAGCGCCCAAATCCCGCTACAGAAGGGGCGGGCCTGTCCCGAGTGAGCCCTTTTTTGAAGCGACGAGGTATGCAAACCGCCGACAAATAAACGGCGGTTCCCCGCCGTTTATTTTTGTCATTTCGAAGGAGGCCGAAGGCCGACGAGAAATTCCTATCGGGACGATTTGATGATCACCTAGATGGAAACAATTTACGTTTCTTTTTCAGGCTCCAACACCACCACCGGAATCTCCCTCTTCGTTCTCCTCCAGTACTCCGCGTACCTCGCATCTGAATCCGCGAACCTCACATACAACTCCTCAGCTTCTTTTCCCTTCGCCTCGCGCCATTTCACCTCCATCCTTTTCCCCCTGATCTGAAGCTCCGCTTCGGACATCCCACGCAAATTCAGCCACCACCCCGGATGAAAATCGGCGCCTGCGTTACTTGCCACAACTGCGTACGCGCCACCATGCGGCACATAGCTCAACGCATTCATCCGTGCTTCCCCCGACTTTCGCCCCTTCGTGTACAACATCAACACCGGCAACTTGCCTATCCGCGCGAACAGCCTTCCGCCGCTGGCGCGCAAAATCCATTTGTGCGTTCGCCAAAACAATTCGAGCATCGGTCCACGCGTCGCAGTTGGCATCTTTACATCCTGTCTATCGCGGTAGGGGCCGGGTCATCCCGCCCACAATGAAAAACGCCTTGCGTTTTTCATTATCATTCCAAGCAAGGCCAAAGGCAAATGAGGAATCCCTTTCAATCGAAAAACACATTTTCAATAAATGCCTCTCTCTTCCCTTGCGAACCTTCCCCCCGTGCCCCCCAAACCAGAAACTCCACATTCCCCTTTGGCCCCAGCACCGGCGACCGCATCAATCCCTTTACGGCAAATTGCTGCCCCTCGATAAAATTCAAGACGTCTTCCAACACTCGCCGATGTACCTGCTCATCGCGTATCACCCCCCTGCCTTTCCCAACATCCTTCTTCCCCGCTTCGAATTGTGGCTTGATCAGCGCAATCAATTGCCCATCCTCATTGAGCCAACCCTTCAACGTCGGCAATAAGGTTTTCAATGAAATAAATGACGCGTCCACGGTTACCAAATCCACTGGCTCGGGCAGCGATTCCACGTACCTCGCATTCGATTCCTCCATCACCACCACTCGGGAATCCTGCCTCAGCTTCCAATCCAGTTGTCCCTTGCCCACATCGATGGCATATACCTTTGCTGCCCCGTGCTGCAGCAGGCAATCCGTGAACCCACCGGTGGATGCGCCCACATCCGCGCACACCTTGCCCGCCACATCAACGGCAAACTGATCGAGCGCGGCTTCCAGCTTCTCCCCGCCGCGTGAAACGAAGCGCGGTCCCGTCTGTACTTCTAGCTTGACCTCTCCAGACAGCATGCTCGATGGCTTATCAACCAGTTGACCATCCGCGCGCACCTGCCCTGCCATCACCAGCCTCTGCGCCTGCGCGCGGCTTTCCGCCAGCCCTCTTTCCACCAACAGCACATCCGCCCGGATTTTTGCCATGTTTGGATTCTAGCATCGCCCATTATCTTAATAACTAATAACCAATAACTGATAACCAATTACCAGTTACCAATTACTAAATTACCAGTCTCCATTCTCCAATCTCTAGTCTCTAATCTCCTTCGATGCTATGATTCTCACCGTGCTCCTGTCTCTTTTGAAGAACATGCGTCCCAAACAATGGGCCAAGAACCTGCTGATCTTCGCAGGGCTGGTCTTCGATCGCCAGTTGCCTTACCCGCCGGCGCTGGAGCGCACCGTGGCCGGCTTCCTACTCTTCTGCCTGCTCACCAGCAGCATTTACCTCATCAACGACCTCATCGACCTGGACGCGGATCGCAAGCATCCCCACAAAAAGAAACGCCCCATCGCCTCCGGTGCACTGCCGGTTCCCGTTGCCATGGTCGCCGCGGCCGTTTTCCTGGCAGCCGCGCTTGGGCTCGGCTTCCTGCTATCGCCGCTATTTGCGCTGGCTTGCGTCATATACGTGTTGCTCAATCTCAGTTACTCATTTTGGCTCAAGCACCTGCCCATCATCGATGTCATGGTGCTGGCCGGCTTCTACGTCCTGCGTGTAGGCGCCGGCGTCGCTCTTATTGACGTGCAGCGCTTCTCTCCCTGGCTCTACGTCTTCACCACCTTCCTGGCACTTTTCCTCGGCATCGGCAAACGCCGCGCCGAGATCCTCGGCAGCAAACCCGGCGATCATTCGCGCCGCGTCCTCGAAGGCTACACCTCTTCTTTCCTCGACCACCTGCTCATCATCGTCCTTTGCCTGGCCATCCTCACCTACAGCCTATACACCTTCTCCGCTCCCAACCTCCCCGAAAATCACGTCATGATGCTTACTATCCCCTTTGTCATCTATGGCTTCTTCCGTTACCTATACCTAGTACAAGTGCGCAACATCGGCGAAGCGCCTGAAGACGTGCTGTTCTCGGATTGGCCCATTCAGCTTGACCTTGTTCTTTGGGGAGCATCAATTCTCTTGATCTTCTACATTTACTAATGCTTTTTGGATGACTGTCACCTTAAAAGGTAAGACGACTTGAGTTACGGAGCGTGGTTATTCGGAAGAACGCGCAATATTGTTCCCTCGCTGGTCGAGCTTCTTCCTTGGGTACAACTCTGCGAACCCGCTCGGGATGACGGGAGAGGGAAACACGCAAAAGCGCAAAAGAAGCGCTTTTGCGTGTCCGATGGAATAGCCAAGTTTCATTGGGATCTTCAGTCCACTCGAAACCATTCCCGTTTAATTTCCCCTTCCCCTTATACAGGGGTAGGGTGTCTGCGAAGCAGACGGGATGGGGTTTGTTAGAATGCCCGCTCTCTCCGCCTCTGCGCCCGGCAAAGCGATTTTGTTCGGTGAACATGCCGTGGTCTATGGACAGCCCGCCATCGCCGTACCCGTCACCGAGGTAGTAGCCAAAGCCATCATCACCCCGGCTCCGGCAGCACCGGCGGGCAGCATCCACATCACCGCGCCGCAAACCAACCTCGATGCGAACATCGCCGACCTGCCCGCCAGCGATCCGATTGCAGCCGCCGTTCGCGGTACGATCGCTGGGCTTAAAATCCCTGCGCCTCCGGCCTTCAAATTACGCGTCACCTCCACGATCCCCGTGGCCGGTGGCCTGGGTTCCGGCGCCGCAGTCAGTGTCGCCATCATCCGCGCCGTCTCCTCCTTCCTCGGCCATCCTCTGCCGGACGCGCAGGTTTCGGCGCTGGCCTTCGAAGTAGAGAAGCTCCATCATGGCACTCCTTCAGGGATTGATAACACCGTCATCACATACAACCAGGCTGTTTTCTATATTAAAGACAAACCTATCCAAACAATCCGCATCGCATCACCATTCGACCTCGTTATCGCTGATACAGGCCGCTCAACTCCTACGAAAGAAACCGTCGCCGATGTGCGCCGCCTTTGGGAATCCGATCCCGAACTTTACGACGCGGTGTTCGAATCAATTGGCAAATTTTCCACCGCGGCACGCGCGGCTATCGAACAAGGTAACCATGAAGCACTGGGTTCCCTGATGAACGAGAATCATCAACTCCTGCAAAAACTCGCCGTGTCCTCCCCCGACCTGGATAAACTGGTCCTCGCCGCCCGAGAAGTCGGCGCCCTTGGCGCCAAGCTCTCCGGCGGCGGCCGCGGCGGCAATATCATTGCGCTGGCTGCCGCTGGCCGCGCCCAGCAGATCAGATCCGCGCTCGAAGCCGCGGGAGCTGCCGGCGTAATCATCACTAAGGTGCATAGCTAGCGATGATGGAGATTGGTCGTAGGGGCGTTGCATGCAACGCCCGAATCGCCGCAAAAACCGCGGCGATATTCTGAAGAAACAGAGTAACGTTCTGACTCGCAGGTAACTAAACACCATATGCCAAATCAGCAATCAGCAATCAGCGATC
>DATDRZ010000112.1:0-22636 GCA_035291465.1 Anaerolineales bacterium | reverse complement strand
CCTTGCATCATCTGCTGGCGGTATGGCATATAGCCATAGTTTGTGGTCAGCCCGGCGGCATCGGCGACGAAGGCGACTGCAAGGATGGCTACCACCACACCACCGATGATCAATACTGCTTTGACATTCTTGTTCATTTTTTCTCCTTGTTTTTGCTCACGCCGTAGACTAGCGTTGAGTTTTATTTGCCCATAGGGTAACAAGGAGGTTTGAAGGACCGGCAAAGAAAATATGAAGATTGTGTGAAGATTGAAAGGAGAGAGATTGGAGGTTGGAGATTAGATATTGGTAAATTTAGTAATTAGTAATCGGTAATCCGTAATTTCATGGCTTTGTTTGATTAGCAAGCCGGCGCGGTGTTGCATGGCGTCCTAATTCTTGGTGGCATTTGGCTACTGCGCCCGGTAAACCCAAAACCAAGTGTACAAGCTGAACCAGTGGAGGCAACGAGTGCAAGGAAGAAAAGCAAATAGCTGTGACTTGCCAAAAACAAGACAGGAGCCCAGGCTCCTGTCTTTGTTTTTGGTGCCGAAGGTGGGAGTCGAACCCACACGAGCTTACACTCACTACGCCCTGAACGTAGCGCGTCTGCCAATTCCGCCACTTCGGCAAAGGAAGGCAATTTTAACGTGAAAGCAATCGATGTCAACCAATCCTGGGGTGAAGAGCGCTGTGCTGAACTATAATCTCGCAGACTCAAATCCGCTATGACCTGGGTAGCGATCGCTGCTTTTCTCGAAAGCCCGCTGGCGAGCATGGGCTACGCTCTGCTTGTCGTTTTGCTGCTTTACTTCGCAAGGTCACGGCTGCGAAGTAATTCACCGGTCGAATTGGCCCGCCCGATCTCAGTTTCTCTGGGGGTATTGTTTGGCCTCCGGCTTATTGAGTTGATCATATTTGCAGCTGCCTGGTCGGGCCTGCCCACTTCCCTGCGCCTGATGCCGCCGCTTGAACGCAGCATCCATATTTTCACTATTTTGGCTTTTGGCTGGCTGTGGGCGCAATTCATTGAACATAAAAGGAATCTCTCCGCTTACTTCGCCTTTGCCCTCATGGCGGTCCTGGTCATCGCAATAGGCCTGATGGTCATTTGGCTGGGTTCACCGGTGGCTTCTTTTAACTACACCGATCTGGATTACGTGTGGACCGGAGCCTGTGTGATCGCCCTTTATCTTGGCTGGTTTCACGTGGTGAGGGGCAAACGCAGCGGGCAGGGAGCGGAGGGCTGGAGATCGTTCATCCGTTGGAAGACTAACGGATCGATCGTGTTTGCTTTACTTCTTTTCGGGCAGCTGATTCACCTTCTCCTGGCGGAACCGTTTGGCAACATGCCCTTGGCAACCGAGTTGGCAAGCCTGCTGGCGTTGCCGATCTTGTTCGGATTATCCTCCGTAGCCGCCGGCCAGGAGGCTCCGACCGATGAGGTGACGAGAGATGCAGCGTCAAAGCCTGCGGAACAGAAATTCGAGGAATTTCCCGATTCATTTCATCCTGATGCAGCCCAGTTGGCGCGCACCTTGGCCGAAGATTACCGCGCCGACGCCTGCGCCTTCGTTTACGCGCAAGAGGGTCAAGACGAACTGACCCTGGAGGTTGGCTATAACCTGCTGCGCGACGTATCCATCGAACCCTCAATGATCGAAAGCGATCAGGTGCCGAAACTGTGGCAAGCACTGCAGGACGACAGATCACTGCGCCTTTCCTCCGCGGCTTATCTTCCCGAACTGGGTATTCTTGCAGAAGCACTGCGGCTCTCATTCCATGCCAATTTATTGGCCACCTCCCTGGATCGGGTCTCTTCGATCAGCTATTGGGGAGTGGTGCTACTACGTGGAAAGGAAACCTGGCAAGTAGATGATGAAGTCAAATTAGAAACACAGGCAGCCGAAATAAGCCAGGTTCTTGCCGCGCTTGCCAGCGCCACATCTGAACCCATTAGACCTCTGTCCAAAACCGAGACATCGGCCATAGAGGAAGGCACGGCGGAAAAAGAGGGGCTTGAGAACGGCCTGCAGGAACTAGATTGGTTATTCTCGCCCGAGGACGCCACTCAAGCAGAATCCGACTCCAACAATGGGCAAGGTTCGACACAAGGTGATGAGGTGATAGAGCAACTATATGAAGAAAACAAGCACCTCAAAAGTGCCTTTTTTTCACTACAAGAGGCCTCAGAAGTTCCCGGGACAGTCAGTATCGAAGCGCAGCAGGCAAAGGAAGAATTAAAGCTGGCCCTTGAAGAAGTAGCGGTTTTACATGCACGGTTAGACACGGCCCAAAAAATGGCGGCTCTATCTCAGGCTGAAGACACGGCACAAGCCTTCGGCAAAAAAATGGCGGAAAACCAAGCCGAAGTAGTTGCAGACATTGCCGAGGAGTTACGCCAACCCCTTTCATCCGTTCTGGGTTACACACAACTCCTGCTGGGTGAATCGGTTGGTCTGCTGGGAGCCCTGCAGCGGAAATTCCTCGAGCGCGTTCAATCGTCTACAGAACGGATGAATTCATTGATCGGCGACCTCATCCGCATCGCCGAATTGGAACAAACTGGGCACGGCGCCGTGCGCAAATCGGTAGATCTCGGGGCGGTGATCGACGACGCTGTCGGTCAACTTCGATCTCAGATTGATAAGAAAAGCATAAAAGTCAATGTGGATCTGCCAAAGCGAATTGCCGAATTGAACGCAGATCGAGATGCCCTGCAGCAAATCGTCTTCCATTTGCTTCAAAATGCCAATGCCGCTACGCCTTTAGAGGGCACGATTTCATTACGCGCAGTGACTGATGCCCAACCTGAGTATGGCGACTATTTATTGTTGCAGGTCACCGATGGCGGCGGGGGAATCCCGAATGAATATCTACCTGGCTTATTCTCACGCGTATACCGGGCAACCAATCCCATCATCCCAGGTGTGGGAGACACAGGCGTTGGCCTGACCATTGCTGAGACTTTAACCAAGGCGCTGGGGGGACGCATTTGGGTGGACAGCGAAATGGGCAAAGGCGCCACCTTTAGCGTCCTGCTTCCCCTTACGGGTAAAGCGGCCGGCGAAGCGGCCAACATCACAAAAACACTAAACGAAATCTAATCGGGCTATCAGGGGGTAAGGGAACGTTCTGCTTACTGGTTCGTTAATTCGAATAAGTGGCTTGAATATTGCATCTCAAAGCTAAAAATGAAGACGCGATTATTTGTGTTCCTGTGCCTTTTAGGCTCATTGGCGATGGCCGCTTGCTCGCCAGCCCTGGGTGGCTTCGCCCAGTCCGCTGGTGGGACGCCTACGCCTACACCCTTCCTTCCAGATTTCTCGGGAAGGTCCGCTGAAGATCAGCCCATCGCGGTAACCGGCAGCGAGAACAGCCAAGCTTCCATATACGCTTCAAGTTTTCCCCCACCCAGCGCGGCCTCGGACATCCCCATACCAGATCCGGTGGGTCGGCTGGCTCAGCCCGATGGGCAGGTCAATATCCTGTTAGTGGGCTCGGACCAGCGTCCTTATGATGGCGGTTTCCGCACCGATGTCATTTTACTTTTGACATTAAACCCAAAGGACGGCAGCGCCAGCATGACCTCTTTTCCCCGCGACCTGTACGTCTACGAACCGGGCTGGCGAGTGGACCGCATCAATGCCGCCTTCGCCCGGGGAGACTTCCAAATGATGGCTGACACGATGGAATATAACTTCGGCGTGAGGCCTGATCACTATGTTCTGGTGAATTTCGAGGGCTTCAAGACCATAATCGATGCCCTAGGGGGCGTTACGGTGAACGTTGCGCAACCACTCACCGACGAACGGGATGGGCCCGGGGATTTCAGCGTGCCGGCCGGGGCCGTAAATATGGATGGGGAAACTGCGCTCTGGTACGTGCGCTCACGCGGCACATCAAGCGATTTCGACCGCACCCGCCGCGCACAGGAAGTACTTGTGGGATTATTCTGGAGGCTGCTCAGTCTGGATGCGATTACCAGGGCGCCTGAGCTCTATGAGCGATACAAGCAGGCAGTGGTCACCGACATAAATATGGGAGATGTTTTACCTCTGCTGCCACTGGCGGCGGATTTGGGAACCACCAGCAATATCCATCGTTACGCCATTGGACCGGAACAGATCCAGTCCTTTACGACATCGAGCGGCGCGGCAGTGCTGCTTCCGATATATGATGCGATATTGGGGATCATGAAACAGGCGATAAGCTCGCCTGGTTAACCTTCCTCTCATTCAAACGACTCCTTCATCTATAATCGCATTATGGATTCCCTCTCTGGATCTGTGGTGCGCGTCACCTATTACAGCCCCGAGAACGGCTACAGCGTACTGCGTGTACGCCCTGAAGGCGAATCTCCCCATCGTGACACTGAAGGGCTGGTCACTGCGACCGGGAATTTGCCGGAATTAACACCCGGGGAATACTTGAGGCTACAGGGGATCTGGGCGCGGCATCCAAAACACGGGATGCAGTTTCAAGTCGAGCGAATGGAGCAAGCGCTACCTGCGACACTGGAAGGCATTCGCAGGTACCTGGGTTCGGGATTGCTAAAGGGCATCGGCCCGGCTTATGCAGAGCGCATCGTGAATCACTTCGGGCTGGAAACCATCGACATTATTGACAAGCAGCCGGAGCGTTTGCGTGAGGTCGCCGATATCGGCCCAAAACGCAGCCAGCAGATCCTGCGCGCCTGGGATGAACAGAAACAAATTCGCGGGGTGATGATCTTCCTCTCCGGGCATGGGGTGAGCACCAACCTGGCGACAAAGATCTACAAACAATATGGCGATCGCTCCCTGGAAGTCGTACAACGCGACCCTTACCAACTGGCACGCGATATTTACGGCGTCGGATTCAAGACAGCCGACCGCATTGCGCAATCGTTAGGATTGCCGGCCGAGCATCCATCGCGCCTGGAAGCGGGGTTGATTTACACGCTGGAAGAATTCTCATCGGATGGGCACGTGTACGTGCCTCAAAGCGATCTTTTGATGCGCGCCGCCGAACTGCTGGGTGCAAAAACCGAAGCCATCCAGGCCGCAATCCCGCGGCTGGCATTGCAAGGATTGATCATCATCGAGGGTGAACGCGTTTACCCGGCTAACCTGCACGCGGCAGAGGTTGGGGTTGCTTGGCGATTGCGCGCCCTGGCTGAGACAAAAGAGAGCAGGCTGCAAGATATGCCGCTTTACCGGCATGGCCTGGGACTGTTGGCGCTGGATCAGCGCCTCAGTTCCGTCCAACAAGAAGCGATAGTGCAGGCCCTGAATAATCCGGTTAGCGTGCTGACCGGCGGCCCGGGCACGGGCAAAACGACAACCATCAAAGCCTTGATCGCCGCTCTGGAAGCCGACCACAAGAAATATGCGCTGGCCTCCCCCACCGGGCGCGCCGCCAAGCGCCTGGCGCAGGCCAGCGAGCGCACCGCCAGCACCATCCACAGGCTGCTGGGGTTCTCGCCTCAGGAAGGCGCCAAGTACAACGAAGATAATCCGCTCCCAGTGGATCTAGTGGTGATCGACGAAGCCTCGATGCTTGATTTGCAGTTGACTCACAGCCTGCTGAAGGCGCTCAAGCCCGGCACCCATTTGTTGTTCGTAGGCGACGTGGACCAACTGCCATCCGTGGGCGCAGGGGATGTGCTGCGCGAGGTTATTTTGAGCGGAGTTGCCGCAATCACCCGGCTACAAATGATCTACCGTCAAGGCGCAGAATCTCACATCGTATCCAACGCGCACTTGATCAATCAGGGAGAGATGCCCCAGACTCCGAAGGTGAGCGAGGATTTCTTCTTATTTCCTGCAAAAGACGCTGATGAGGCGGCGAAATGGGTCGTGGAACTGGTGACGGAACGGATCCCCAAGCGCTTCCAACTCGATCCATTGAAAGATATCCAGGTATTAGGGCCGCTGTACCGCGGCCCAGCTGGCGTCAGCGCCCTGAACGCGGAGCTGCAGCAGGCGCTGAACCCCGCCTCGGGGCTAAAGAGCGAGCGCAGCTTCTTTGGCCAGTTGCTGCGTTCCGGTGACCGCGTGATGCAGGTTCGCAATGACTACGACAAAAACGTTTTCAACGGGGACATCGGGCTGATCACGGAGATCAGCAATGAACAGCAAACCCTGACTGTCGATTTCGAAGGGCGGCTGGTGGCTTATGATTGGAGCGAAGCAGATGAGCTGACCCTGGCCTATGCCGTAACCGTGCACAAGTCGCAGGGTTCCGAATTCCCAGTGGTGGTGATGCCGGTGCTCACGCAGCACTATGTCATGCTGCAGCGCAATTTGCTCTATACAGGGGTCACGCGTGCAAAGAAGTTGTGCGTTCTGGTGGGGAATAAGAAAGCGATTGGTATCGCGGTGAAGAACAATAAGGTGGCGGAAAGATGGTCAGGCTTGGCAGAGAGGCTGAAGAAACAAACCCCATCCCCTACCCCTTCCCCTTGAAAGGGGAAGGGGACAACAGTTCAACAAATGTTGCTTCGAGATGCATCACACTCCCGATTAAGCTGCCTGCCAGAATGCGCCCACCGTTAGATTTTGTTGCCATATTTGCACTACGTCAAAAGTACAAATTCAAACTTCCATTCATACATCTACACATCCATACATCGCTGTGATCGGCTATCAGATTCGACGAACTCACGATCTTATTGCCTTAAATCATCAACCACGGGAAAGATGAGTCACATCCATCGCTACGATGGGTTATTTATGCCGCCGGCTGATAAATCTGGATCAGATTACCGCAGGTATCGTCGAATATGGCCTGGGTTGTCGGCCCCATTTGAGTGGGCGCCATCGTAAATCTGACGCCCAGGCTTTCCAGTTTTTTGTGCTCAGCCTCGATGTCTTTTACCTCAAAAGCGGTGATGGGGATGCCGTCTTTGACCAACGATTCTTTGAGAGCTCTCATGGCTGGATAGTCGGCATTCGGCTCCAACAGCAACTCCGGACCGTCTGGGTCTTCCGGCGACACTACGGTGATCCAACGGACACCATGGCCCAATTCCATGTCTTGTTTTTTCACGAAGCCTAAAACCTCGGTATAAAACTGCAGGGCTTTGTCGTAGCGGTCGATCGGTACACTGGTAAGCGATATTTTCATTTTACAGATTTCTCCTGGACGAATTATTTACCTTTATTATATGCAACCTACAGGTTGCATGTCAAGAGCTCTTTTTCCGGCCAGTCCTGGAGAGCGCCATTATCCAATCCTGGATCTTGATCAGCGGATCGCTATTCAAGTAATGCAGCTTCTCACGGCCATTCCAGGTGGTGACGATCAAATTCGACTCTTCAAGCGCATCCAGATGCTTTGAGATCGCTTGTCGCGACATATCGATTTTCCGCACCATGAGCAATTTCACGCAAAGTTCATACAACGTTTGCCCGCCTTTGGTCGATAGTTCAACCAGAATCTGCCTGCGCGTAGGATCGGCCAGAGCCTTGAAAAGCGTATCGATATCCACGGGTTGATTATATGCAACCTATAGGTTGCATGTCAAAGAAAAAAGGGGCTGGCACATACCGATCTAAAACGGCCAGCGCATGCGCTGGCCGTTTGTTTCCTGGTGGAGATGGCGGGAATCGAACCCGCGTCCGAATGATTAGGTGCGTGCACATCTACGAGCGTAGTCGGTTGTGCTTGTCGCCGAATGGCCCACAATCGACAAGGGGGTCCACGCGGCCATCCGTTGTGTCTTTCACGTACTAAACGGAGTCGTACGCGGCACTCCGGCATTGTCTCGCCCGTTCCCACCCAGCCGGAGGGAGGGTGAGGCGGACGCGGCCCACAAGGAGCCGGGCAACTCGATCCTAGCCGGTTTTACGCGGCGAGGGGGAGAGCTGCGTAGTCAGTGCTTTTGGCACTTGATTGTTGCGCTGAGTTAACGAGGTCGGCGCCTCTCGGCTCGCAATGCACGACCAGCCTCATCCGTCGAAGCCAGTCATCCCCAAGTGGAGAAATTATAGCAGGCTCCCGTAAGCGAAGTATTAGAGGGCAACCAGGGGGAAAGAAAAGTCTCCACAATCCCTGACCCAGCTATCCATATTTCCTCCATATTAGCTCGCTAGAGTATGGGCAATACTAAAACCGACGAACGGAAGGAATGACTATGAAAGCGATCGTTCATCACGAGTATGGCTCAGCAGATGTTCTGAGATTGGAGGAGATCGAAAAACCGACACCAGCAGACGACGAAGTGTTGGTTCGTGTTTATGCGGCCTCAGTGAACCCCGCTGACTGGTACGGCATGAAAGGAATCATCGTCGCTCGCCCCGGCGGCGGTTGGCTGAAACCCAAAGACCCTAGGATCGGCGGCGATTATGCAGGGGTTATTGAAGGTGTTGGCAGAAAGGTCAAAGACTTCAAACCCGGCGACGAGGTCTACGGTAGCCGCCACGGCGCCTTGGCTGAATACATCTGCGTGAGCAAGTCCATTTCCTCCAAACCCTCTAATATTAGTTTCGAACAAGCCGCCGCCGTACCAACGGCAGCTCTCACCGCGCTGCAAGGGTTGCGCGATCATGGCAAACTAAAAGCCGGACAAACGGTCCTCATCACTGGCGCGGCCGGTGGCGTCGGGCATTTTGCTGTGCAGATCGCCAAGGCCATGGGTGCGGAGGTGACCGGCGTTTGTCGCACGCAGAACCTCGATTTCGTGCGCTCGCTTGGCGCTGATCATGTCGTCGACTACACTCGTGAGGACTACACCCAGACAGACCGTCACTATGACCTCATATTGGATATTGCCAGCACCAAGTCCTGGTCTGCCTTAAACCGAATCCTCAAGCCTACTGGGATGCTCATCCTCGTCGGGGCTCCGGGCGCAAACAAACCTCTGGGACCGCTGGGCCAGATCGGCAGGTTGATGTTAGGTTCACTTCGTTCGAGGCAGAAAATGCGTTTCTTCGTTGCCAGCTTCAACCATGAGGACTTTGCTCACATGCGAGAGCTCATCGAAAGCGGCAAGATGACCCCTGTCCTTGATGGCACCTATCCCATGATTGAGGCCGTTGAGGCGATGCGCTTGCTAGGCGAGGGTCACGCTCGCGGAAAACTGGTTGTAACAATGAACGCAAAGAAAAACGGGCGCGCATTTTAAACTTAAATAGAGCAGGAAGAAGGTTAGCCTTCTTTCTGCTCTATTTCCCTTATACTCCTCCCATGTCAGATCTCATCCTCGTCGTTGACGATGAACCCAAGATAGTCGCTCTGGCGCGCGACTACCTGGTCAAGAACGGTTTCCGAGTCGCTTCCGCCAGCGATGGTCAATCTGCCTTGGCGAGCGCCCGCCGAGAAAAGCCCGATCTGATCATCCTCGACCTGATGCTTCCGCGAATGGATGGTCGTGAAGTGTGCAGAATCTTGCGCCGCGAAAGCGAAGTGCCTATCATTATGCTTACGGCACTGGCAGAAGAAATAGACCAGGTCACCGGACTCGAAATTGGAGCGGACGATTACATCACCAAACCATTTTCCCCGCGGGCGCTGGTGGCGAGAGTGCGGGCGCTGCTTCGCCGCACCCGAGGAAGCGTCAAAGCGCCGAGCATGATCCGTGTCGGCGGACTTGAGATCGATTCTGAGAAGTACAGAGTGACATTCAAAGGAAAACCGATCAAATTAACTCGCAACGAATTCAAATTATTGCAATTACTGGCCAGCCGGCCTGGACAAACCCTCAGCCGCAGTCAATTACTCGATAACTTGCACGGCTCTGCCACGAGTTTCGACCGTAGCGTGGATTCGCACATCAAGAATCTGCGCAAAAAACTCGAGAACGTTTCTGGAATAGGGATGATCGAAACCGTGTATGGGATCGGTTACCGCTTCAGTGAGCAAAGGCACGAAAAATGACTCAAAACCCTGATCCCTCCCCCAAAGGATCCAAGGAAAGAGAATGGCAAGGGGGAATGCGATACCTGCCGATTTTCCTTTTTATCATCGCAATCATTTTTTTATTCTTCGGCGGGTCAGCAGCTCTCCTTTATAACGTTTTCGCAGAATATTCCGGCGTCAGAAACCTGTGGCTCTTGATATGCGGTGTTCCTTTCGGCCTGATCATCACCGCAATCTTCATTATCTACAATCTGTATTCTCGCTACGGTAAGCCGTTGCGACAAATACTCGGCGCCATCGATACAGTCGCCGAAGGCGATCTCAGCGTTCGCGTTCAGGAAGATAGTTCGCCTCAGTTTGGAGAACTGATAAAGCGCTTCAACAAAATGGTCGGTGAATTAGATCGGTCTGACCAACAACGGCGTAATCTCGCTGCAGATATAGCCCACGAACTGCGCACGCCTCTGCACATCATTCAGGGGAAATTGGAAGGCATCACGGATGGGGTTTACGAGGCCACGCCTAAACATATCAATGACGCCCTGGAGGAGACTAAATTACTCACGCGATTGGTGAACGACCTCCAGACACTTTCTCTCGCCGAAACTGGACAACTTCCGCTGAACAAGACCACTTTCTTAGTTGGTGACATTATTCGAGATCTCAGTTCAAGTTTTTCATCCCAGGTAATGGCTCTAGAGATTAATCTCAAAGAGAAAATCGGGGATTTGGATCAGCAAATCACCGCGGATTATGTGAGGCTTAATCAAGTCTTTGGCAATCTGATTTCAAATGCACTGCGCCACACACCAAAGGGCGGAACGATTTCGCTTGAAACCGAATCCGTTGCCGGCGAAAGGAGGCGCGTTCGGATCAAGGTCAAGGATACGGGCGAGGGGATTTCTCCCGAGAATCTTCCGTTTATTTTCGACAGGTTTTGGCGCGGTGAAAAATCACGGACACGCGAGGGCCACGCCAGCAGCGGGCTGGGATTGGCAATCGCCAAACAGCTCATCCACGCACACGGTGGTACGATCGAAGCCCACAGCGAATTAGGTAAAGGGACAAGCTTTGTAGTTGAATTGCCCGAATAAAAGTGAATCGCCGGAAAACTCAAAGGGAGGTGTTTTTGAACGAGGAAAGCGCCTCCCGAACGGCAGCCGTTTCCTCTGTCATGAGTTGAACGACGATTCCATCCTGATCCTCAACCGCGACCCCCAACTGCCCGTCACGTTCAATTACTTTAATTTCCTTATCCTCCACACGTTCGAGCGCTGCCAACCAACCTGCCTCATCGGGAATGGTGAAGGAGTATGAACTTAAGCCTGTCAGGTCTTTTCCACGCCGCGGGGCATTGAGGCTATGCCAGGTATTGGCGCCTACATGGTGGTGATAACCTCCGGCTGCGAAGAACAGGGCTGTAGGAAGAGCCATCATTACATCCAGTCCCAGTCGATGGCGATAGAAAGCTTCCGCGGTTGTCAAGTCAGAGACCTGGAGGTGAATGTGGCCGATATCCATGCCTGGGTCGACCTTGCCCGTTTGCGCGGCAGCTTGGTCGGCCTCTTCCAGCAGTTTACGCAGATCAAGAGGGAGGTTGCCCGATTGGAGGGCGTTGTCCATCCGAGGCCATTCTTCCCGTGGGCGATCGCGATACAGTTCAATACCGTTGCCCTCAGGGTCGGCGAGATAAACAGCTTCGCTGAAAAGATGATCGGCTGCCCCCTGCAGCGGATAGCTGGCAGCCACGATACGCAGCAAGGTACTGGCGAGCGGAACACGACCGGGGAAACGGAACGCGGTGTGGTAAAGTCCAACGCTATGTGAGTTCGAGGGCGCGGGGCGAGCGTCCTTGCGCTCGATCAAGGCAAGCAGGGCGGGCGGCCGCCCGGTAGCCGTTAGCCTGGCGTAGGTATCGGTCTTTTCGATGAGCTGCATGCCCATCAGGTCACCGTAAAAAGCCACTAAGTTCGGCAGGTTACGGACCTGGTACTCGACCTGTGCAATGTGTGTTGAAGTGTGGATTCGGAATTTTTCTGGGTTCATATTTCCTATATTACTGATGCGTCGCAAGGCTCTCGTAACAGAGTATTGACACATAGACGATTATCTATTATTATTTATTGCATAGATAGCTATCTATATAACGCCAAATTTGGAGAAAGGAGCCAACATGTTCTCAAAGGACGAAGAACTGGCCGTCATTGGTGACGGTGGTTGCTGCGGCGGCACCGGCTGCTGCTAATAGTCTACTGTCAACGATTGGCGGTATACAAAACAGCGGGCGGTGTACCCAGCCAAAAACAAGGCTGGCTGACTGCCCGCTGTTTATTTAACTTCTGCCAACTGGATGAACTGTTCGGCGGCCTGTGATTCAGGGGCAAATGTAGTGATCAGTTGGCCGCAGCAAAAGGCAACTTTCTCCTGATTCAGCATGTAGAAAGTGTTCTTGCCCTTTTCTTCGGCGTTCACCAAGCCAGCCTCGCGCAGCACAGCCAGGTGGTGTGATACTGTTGGCTGGCTGACGTTTACCACCGCGACGATCTGATTCACATTGCGCCACTCACAGCAGCAACATTCCATGATCTGCTGGCGCGTCGGGTCCGCCAGCACTTTGGCGAATGCGACCGGATCCAAGGGACTCGTCTTTGCTTTCATATTGACCGCGCTCTATACGTAAGTTTACTCAATTTGCAAGGAGATGTCAACGGAGATAGCGGGTAAACAAGTTAACTAGGCCTTGTTTACTTGTTTGCTCGTCTACTTTCTATATGACTCCACATGATATAGTCATTTTCATTCATGAAACTCCTTTCCCTCAGCGATCAAGTACTTGAATTCATCTACAGCCCTTCAGTGAGAAACCGCTTCGCCGATGTGGACCTGGTCCTGGGGTGTGGGGACCTGCCCTACTTTTATCTGGAATATCTCGTCGATCAGGTTGGCAAGCCGGTCTTCTATGTGCGCGGCAACCATGCGGCCACCGTCGAGTATTCGCAAGGCGCTGAGCGCAGAGGGCCATGGGGCGCTGTGGATTTACATCGGCGTACGGTAAACCATCAGGGACTGCTGATGGCGGGATTCGAAGGCAGCGTCCGTTACCGTCAGGGTCCCTTCATGTACACCCAATCAGAAATGTGGGGCATGGTCTTGAACATGGCGCCGCGCTTGGTGGCAAACCGCCTCCGTTACGGCAGATCGCTGGACCTTCTTGCCACCCACGCACCACCGTGGGGAATCCAGGATCAGGATGATCCTGCACACCAGGGCTTCAAAGCGTTCCGCTGGCTGCTGAATGTGTTTAAGCCACGCTATCATTTTCACGGACATATTCACGTGTACAGCAAAGAGACCCCGGTGCTAACTCGATTTCGCGACACCCTGGTGATCAATACCTATGGATACCGCGAAACCAATTTGCATCTGCATCCGCTGCCGAGGCCAAGCCGGGAAACCCATCCTGCGGTGTAAATATGGCGAGCAATGAAGGTTCTTACTCCTCCGCGGTAATGGATTTCAAGCGCGCCCGGCGACGCGCGGACCTGCAGGAAATCCTGGATCGTCTGGGCAGGAAACCCAGCCGGCTGCTGTCATTCGAAAAGGTGCGCCGCTCCATCGCCGAAGGAAGCCTGTTGCCGCGCACACTGCGCAATATTCCAATGGAAGCCATTGTAGGGTCCGTCGGGCGCTACGAAGATTTCAATCGCCAATTCCTGCCGCGCCAGGAGGCACAGTTGGGCCGCTGGGCGCGGGTGCGCATGGCATTCGAATATTCCGGCTTGCCGGCCATCGAGGTGTACCAGATTGGCAAGGTTTACTTTGTGCTCGATGGTCATCATCGGGTTTCGGTGGCGCGGCAACTAGGCGCAAAGGAGATCGAGGCCTACGTCACCGAGATCCCCAGTAAGGTGCCTTTGTCTCCTGAAGACGATGCCGACGATCTGATTATCAAAACCGAGCAGGCCCGCTTCTTAGAAGATACGCACATCGACGAGCTGCATCCGGAAGTAGACCTCAGCGTCACGGCTCCCGGGCGCTATGAGCAACTGCGTGAACATATCGCCGCACACCGCTACTTTATGGGTTTGGATCAAAAGCGCGAGATCGAATACGGAGAAGCCGTCCAACATTGGCTGAACGAAGTCTATTTGCCCGCGGTCGCTGAAATCCGGCGGCTTGACCTGTTGCGCGATTTCCCCAAGCGCACGGAGACAGATATCTACTTGTGGTTGATGAAGCACCGCGCCCAACTTACGAAGCAACTGGGTTGGGAGCTTGGCACCCAAGAAGCCGCGGCCCATTTGTGGAACCGCCTGTACACCAAGCCGCGGCGCACCTGGGAACGGTTCAGGCGCTTTATCGGTAAAGTGTTTCCAATCAAAGCGCTGCAGATGGGCCCAGTGCCCACCGAATGGCGGCTGAGTCGGGGCCAGTTGCGCGCAGGGAATCGCCTGTTCCCGCGTATCCTAGTGCCGATCAGCGGTGAAGATGCGAGCTGGATGGCGGTGGATATGGCCATCATGGTGGCTAGGCGCGAAAACAGCGAAGTGCGTGGCGTGCACGTGCTAAATGCGGAGGACAAGAATGAGAGCGCCAAGGTCGAACGCATTCGCGAAGAGTTTGAAAAGATGCTGGCAAAGGCCGGCATCCGCGGGCAGCTGGTGCTGGAGCACGGAAATATTTCGCGGCGCGTGGAAGCCCGCTCTCATTGGAGCGATCTGGTTGTGCTGCACCTGAAGCATCCGCCTGGCAACCAGCCTATGCAGCGTTTGCTGTCCGGGCTACGCGCATTTTTGCAGCGCAGCCCACGCCCTGCGCTAGTGGTCGGACAGGCTTCACAGATGAAGCATGGGCTGGTGGCTTACGATGGGAGTCGAAAAGCCCAAGAAGCTCTATATCTCGCCGCTTACTTAGCTTGCTGCTGGGGCACCAAGATCACAGTATTGACCTCGCTGGAGAAGAGCCTGAAGGAAAGTCTAAATCTGCAAAAAGCCAAAGGCTACCTGGTATCCCAAGAGGTGGAGGCGAATTACATTCAGCGGCGCGGCCCGGCCGGACCGGCAATAGTCACCGAGTCCGCGGAAAGTGGATGCGATTTCGTGTTGATGGGCAGCTATGGACAGGCGCCGCTCATCGAGCTAATGTGGGGAAGCACGCTAGATTATGTGTTGCGCGAATTTCAGGGGCCAGTCTGGATTTGTAGTTAATGAGTCGCGTAACCAGGTAGTTTGACAGTCGAGTAGTTCACAAGTCGGAATATTATTCCAACGAACCATATGAAACCAACACCCAAGTTCCGGCTGAAGCCTCGACTCCCAAAAGAAAAAGAGGTGTTGAGGTTTCAGCCGGAATATTTAATAGCCAATTTCGATTGACACTACCATATCCCTCGCCTAAACTCTCAGTATGTCTATGCGCATAGTTTACGAGAGACCCCGTGACCGTTGAAACCATAACGGCAATCAATGCACGGTCCACCCTGCCACCAACAATCCAGGGCTGGGAGATCTATCTACAGGATCAAGGTAGTTCAATTCACACAGTGAAAGCTTTTACAGCCGACCTGCGGTTGCTGGCCTCCTACCTTCCCGCCGACCAGCCGGTGGGCACCATCACCACCAAGGATCTTGACACTTTTCTTGACTGGATGCAAAACGAGCGCGGAGTTCCTTGCAGCCCCAAGACCTTTGCGCGACGGGTGACATCGATCAAGTCGTTCTTCCGGTGGTTGCAGAGTTCAGGCGCCGTACTGGCAGACCCGGCGGAACAGGTGCTGCAAAAGAGCGTGCTGAGCCCCCTGCCGGACGTGCTTAGCGCCGAAGAAATGGAAAAGGTGCTGAAGGTTGCCGACCGCCAACGCCGTGGCCGGAAACTGGATGCGCGCACCTATGCTCTCGTTTCGCTGCTGCTGCACACTGGGATCAAAAAGGGCGAATGTTTGGCGCTGAAGACCAACCACGTTGATCTGGAGGCGCCAGGCGGGCCGCTTCTTTTCGTGCGCTATGCAAGTCCCAAGAATCGTTACAAAGAACGCAAGATCAGCCTGCCCGAAGAATGGGCGGACGCATACGATGAGTATCGCCAACAATACGACCTCGATGAGGCGCTTTTTCCCTGGTCTCCGCGGCGGCTTGAATATTTGCTAGAAGACCTTGGAAAAGAAGTCGGGCTGAAAAAGCAGCTCTCGTTCCTAATGTGCCGCTGGTCCTGCGCGCTTAAGGACATGCTTGATGGAATGGATGAAAACGCGCTGCGCCAAAAGCTGGGTGTCTCGGAGATCCAATGGCGCGAGCTAGGAATGAAGTTGCACCAACTACGAGGGGATGAGCAGCTGGCGTTGTTTTAGGTGGTTCTTCGCACATTACTCCTAAGCTCCCCTGTCTGCATCCACTGGGATCTGGCTCAGTAGAGATCTAGATCAGTAGACAGGAAGGACAAGCGTGAGTTAGGTAATCGAACCACATAAATGCCTAACTTTCTGGCTGAAATAACTGGGCTTTCACGTAGTAATGTCCATTATTACTGCATACGCCTTGTCGCTCGCCAGCAGCAGGTTTTTGCGTAGCGATTCTTTTTCGTCAAGTTTAATCTCCAACCAGGCAATGGATCGATTTCAGAAATCCGGCCGCAGCTACAACCACTTCACCACAATATCCCCAATCACATCCGCGGCTTCGTCGCCCTGGTCGGCGGCATTGGAAAGGTGACGGTAGATTTCACGCAGTTTCAATATCTGCATCATCCCGTCGATATCCTTGGGCGTCTTGAACAAATCCGCCAGCGCTTCGCGGTAAACATGCTCGACCCGATTTTCCAGGGCCTTGGCGCGCACAGCATGGTCACTAGCCACATTAGGATGGTCTTGTAGTTGCTGGACGGCGCGATAGATCTCCAAAGCCGCGTCGGCCAGCAGGGAGACTATACGCTCGATATAGGTATTGCCCTCCACTTCGAACAGCTTGAGCTCATCCATGGTTGTATTGGCATAATCGAGGATGTCGTCGATATTCAGCGATAGCGCGTAAATGTCTTCACGATCAAAAGGGGTCACGAAGGTATTGTTCAACTCGTCAACCAGTATTCGGCGAACTTCATCCCCTTCCTTCTCGGCGCGGTTCAATTCGTCGACCAGTTTCGCGTCGGGTTCGCGCAGATAACGGCGTAAGGCGTCCAATCCCTGCACAGTGAGTTCCGCCTGCTTGGTGAGCAGGTCCAGGAAACGGTTCTTCTTGCGAGCACGAGCAAATAATCCCATCACACTCTCCCATTAGATCGTTGCAAACTTACATGAATTGCCCTATTAGTATCATCGCGCAAGCGATAAGGATGCGCCAGCCGGTATCCAGGCATCCAGATGATCTCACCATTTTTGCATAGCAGCGGCCAGCCGTCCCGTGCCCGTTTGGGCATCTTCTCATTGACCATAAAGTCCGCCAGCTTTAGCGAGCCATCATCCATGCCCAAAGGTTGGATGCGGTCGCCCGGATGCCGCCGGCGGAGGACAAGGTCGTCGCCGACGCGATCTCGGTCCAGCCAGGCTTCGAAAGGATCCTGATTCTGCTCGGCTTTCGACCTCACTGGAACTGCCTCTTGTAATTCAAAGCGCCAACCCAAATTTAATTCGACCGCGGCAGGAACCTCGAGATGGACACCCTGAGCAGGCGCCTGCGGCCAATCGACGGGTAGGTCAGCTTCCCAATCAGCGACCCAGAAATACTCACCTTCGTTAAGTAGATACAGACCGATCGCCCAATCTTGGGGAGCAGATACAGGCTGCCCTACGAGGTCCAAAGCACGACGAACTGCAGCGTAATCTAAATCACGCAAATCAGGACGCAACATCTCCGCAGCACGGCGGAGGAGAATTCGCTGCAATGCCAGAGGCTCATCCAAAAAAGCCCCGCGATGCAATCGAATGTAAGCGTGATCATGGCTGCTCAAGCAGCGCGCCCAAGCCTCATCGGCCAATCGATCGACTACTTCCGATTCGTCTCGCAGTAAGTCAGCGGTCTGACGCAACCGCAGCTTGATGCCGGGTGAAATTTGATCTAATTGTGGCAATAGTTCATGGCGCAGCCGGTTGCGGAAAAAGGTGGTGTCCAGATTAGATAGGTCTTGCAAAGGCTGCAATCCATTTGCCTCGCAATATTCCAGGATCTCCTGTCGCCAGAAGGACAACAACGGGCGCACCAGCGGGATCGTTTCGCTCCAGGGGTTGGGCAGTAAACGCATGGACATGCCGCGCAACCCGCGGGGACCGGCGCCCCTCAGCAGGTGCATCAACACGGTCTCGACCTGGTCGTCGGCGTTATGCGCCACCGCAACTGCCTGGGCGCCCTGCTCCTCGGCAACTCGGAAAAGAAACCCATAACGCAGCTCGCGCGCAGCCTCCTCGATCGACATTGAATGCCGTTCGGCAAAGGCGCTGATCTCTGCGCGTTCGGTAAAACGGGGAAAGCCGTAGCTGGATGCAATCACTTCGGCTTGGCGAGCCTCTTGGGCAGACTCGGGTCGCAAACCGTGATCAAGATGCGCAACCACCACATTCGCACCTACCTGATGAAGGGCATGCAACAACGCCAGCGAATCCGGGCCACCGGAAAAACCAATCAGCAGCGGCTCTTCTCTTGAAAGCCCGCAATCCTCCCCGTAGATTTCCGAAAATCGTTTGAATCGCATTATTCGAATTATAGCCGCCGGGCAGTTTGCCAATTTTTTCCCCGTACCATGTATACTTCGTTAGTCAACTGTTGATTGAGTTCCATGGCAACGCCCAATCACTCCCCTGCACAAAAAATCCTCGTGGTCGACGACGATCTTGACACGCTGAAACTAGTTGGGTCAACCCTGGAAAAACAGGGATACATCATTATCGCTGCCCAAAATGGATTTGAGGCCCTGGAAAAAGCCTCCGAGCATCTGCCCGATCTCATTCTACTGGACATCATGATGCCCAAAATGGACGGGTATGAGGTCACTCGGCGAATTCGGTCCAATCCGGACACTGCCACTATCCCCATAATTTTGTTCACCGCTAAAGGACAGGTAGCCGACAAGGTCATAGGTTTGGAGGCGGGCGCGGACGAATACCTGACCAAACCCACTCATCCGGCTGAAATGATTGCCCGCGTGCGCAGTTTGCTCAAGCGCCCGACCATGCCGCTGACGAGATCCAAAGCCGTATCGGCCAGCTTAGCCACCGTCGTGGGAGTGATGGCGGGCAAAGGTGGACAGGGGGTTTCGACTCTCGCCGTAAACCTGGCCGCCGGCCTTCAAAAGCGCTTTGAAGGTTTGCCTGTGGTGCTTGCGGAATTTCGGCCTGGCCGCGGTGATATTGGCCTTCAATTAGGTTATTCCAATCCGCAAGGTTTGAACGGACTGTTGGAAAAAGATGTTCAGGACATTCACCGTGGCGCGGTCGAATCCTCCTTAGTCACCCACAAATCCGGATTAAGGCTTCTGCTCAGTTCCCACAATCCGATTGACGTTACTCTGCTTTCAGGGGCAGAACAAATCACTGCGGTCATGCGGGAATTGATCCACGTAGCGCCTTATTGCGTCCTTGACCTTGGCGTGGGCTTGGATGCAGCCACACAGCGCGTCTTGGACTTCTGTTCAAAACTGGTTGTGGTTGTCGAACCGGATCCTCACTCGATAATTCGCACCACCAGCCTCTTGAACAGCTTGAACAAGATAGGTTTTCCCTCCAACAAAGTAATGGCCGTTGCTGTGCATCGCGTTCGCTCGGAACAAGCCATGAGTATTACCGAACTGCAAAGGTCCATAGGAACGGAAGTCAGCGCCGTGTTTACCCCTGCACCAGAGTTGGCTTTCCAAGCCATTCAAACTCACCAATCGATGCTGGCAGCAGATCCAAACAGTTTCACTGCACAGCAGACGATGCACCTGGCAAGCCTGGTCACCGAACGGGTTGCGGCTTAGCACCCCAGCAAAATAAACCTCGCGAAGGCTGGACTTGGCGACAAGCCCATCTTTAAGTCCAGCCCCTCTCCTCCACTCCGTTTATGGTCGGGGCGAGCCCTTCAAGAGGTTAAGACTTAGCGCGCCCCGCGGCGCCCGAACTGCTTTTCCAACAAATCAATTGACAGGTGAATCATGGTCGGTCTGCCATGCGGGCAGGTACGCGGCGCCGCGCAGGCCTCCAGGTCGCGTAAAAGCGCGCGCTGTTCCTCCACGGATAAGAGTTGCCCTGCCTTGACTGCGACTCGCTTGCAGATCCGGGCTACCAGCCTGGCCTGCACCTCTTTTTGCAGTGGGGTTTCATCTTCTTCGAAATCTTCGACCACGGCGCGCAGCGCTCCCTCCGGGTCGCTGCCCAATAGCAGCGAAGGCATGGCGCGGACTTTGTAGGCTTGCGGGCCGAACGATTCGATTTCAAAACCCAATTCACCCAGAGCGGCTAATTGGTCTTCGAGCAATTTGGCTTGAGCAGCGGGTAGCTCTACCGTGGCCGTTTCCAAGAGGATTTGCGAGGCCGGTTTACCTCGCAGAGCCTGAAAGCGCTCAAAAAGCACGCGTTCATGGGCGGCGTGCTGGTCGACCAGATACAGCCCATCAGGTCCTTCGGCGACTAAATACGCGGACCCGACTTGGCCGACCAGCCTCAATAAAGGCACGTCGCTGCCAGGCAATCTGGGTTGCGGCGAGGGTTCTGAAGTCGAGGGCTCCACCTCGTCATCAATGGGTGATTGTTGATTGGCCTCGGGTGATGACGCCGGCATCGGCCGCCAGGCCAGACCGGGTTGGACTGGCTCCAAAGTTGGCAGCGGCGAATGAGCCAGCAAGGCGCGGCGAATGGCGCGCTGGACTGCACTGAAGACCTTGTCGTGATCCGCGAAACGCACTTCGGCCTTGGTTGGATGCACGTTCACATCCACTCTATCGAGCGGCAACTGGACGAACAGTACCGCTATGGGAAAACGTCCGATCATTAACATGCCGCGATACGCCTGCAGCACTGCGGCTGCCAGAGCCAAATCCTGCACCCAGCGTCCGTTAACAAAGAAGGTGAGCTCGGAGCGAGTACGGCGGGTCAGATCCATGGGGCTGATGAAGCCATTGACGCCGATTTCTTCCTTGGCTGCATCTACCTCGATCATGCGGCGCGCCAGCGCGGCGTCATAAAGCGCGGCCAGCACCTCACGGCGGTCGCCGCGGCCACTGGTATGCAGTGTCAGTCGTCCTTCGAGTTCAAGTGAGAACCGCACACCAGGATACGCCAACGCGTAACGCACAATTAGCTGGCTTATTTGGCGACGCTCCGTGAGTTCGCCTTTGAGAAATTTACGTCGCGCTGGAATATTGTAGAACAGATCATCCACGCGTACTGATGTCCCCGGTGGTGCGCCGTGCACTTCGACCATGCCGGCATGCCCGGCGTCCGCCTGGACGCGGGCGGCGGCTTCCGCGTTGTGCGGGCGCGAAATCAGAGTCAGGCGCGCCACGGAAGCCATCGCCGCCAATGCTTCACCGCGGAAACCTAGCGTGCGGATGCGCGCCAAATCTTCGGCGTGGCTTATTTTGCTGGTGGCGTGGCGCTGCAGGGCGAGCGAGATTTCCTCAGCCGGTATGCCCTCCCCATCGTCGCTCACCTCGATCAGGCGCTGGCCGGCCCCTTCGACGCGGATCTGGATCTGGGTAGCGCCGGCATCTAAAGCATTCTCGATCAGCTCTTTAACCACAGACGCGGGCCGCTCCACCACTTCCCCTGCGGCAATCTGTGAAGCCAATGATTCGGGTAGAACTTTGATCGGCATTGGCGCAAGCGTAAAACGGAAAGGGGGCATCGTCAAGGAATCAAAATCTCATCTTGTTCTTCGCGCAAATTCGTGCTATTCTCGCGCGGGTCAACGCTTGATGGTCTACGCCAAAACAACAGGAGAGCAAATCCGATGCTTAGCAAAAAGGTAAGGTTACCCGTAAAGTCGTTTCTTCCACTGCTTGTTGCGATCGGTCTCGTCTTGGCATCCTGCAGCGGCCTTGGTGCCGGCGACACAGCCGGAGAGCAGCCATCCGGAGGGGACGTAGGTGGGGCACAAACTGAAGGTGAGGCGGCCGATGGTCAAGGCCAGGATACTGGAGTGGATGCAGCGGGCGGCTCTGGCCTCTGCGCCAATCCATACTTCCCGGTGGTCAACGGGGCAACCTGGACTTACTCAGTAACTGGATCCCCCATTCAGGATTTTAGTTACACAGATACCATCACCAACGCAAGCGCAAATGGATTTACCTTGAGCACTTCTTTCGCCCTTGAGGGAGGATTGCAGCGCACGCAGGCCTGGGGCTGCCAGGCGGACGGCCTGGTCGCGTTGGAATACACCGGCGGCCCATCGGCGAGCTTGTCCAGCGAGGGTTTGGTCGCCGAATTCAATACCACTGCCGTTACAGGCATCACGCTACCAGCCAATTTAGCTGTCGGATCCAGCTGGACTCAAACCATGGAATTTGAAGGCGACATGACTATCTCAGAGGGCACGACTGCTACAACTACGGGCAGCGCTACCTTTGCGGCCAGCGCTGTTGGTAACGAAACGGTTACAACGCCCGCCGGCACTTTCGAAACAATCAAGGTCGAGATCCAGCAAACCATCAACATTACAGCCAACGTGAGCGGGGTGAGCATGCCGATCACGTTCACGGGAGTTGCCACAGCTTGGTACGCTTCTGGCGTGGGAATGGTCAAGACCGTGCAGACCGAAGATTTCATGGGAAGCACTTCAACCATCGAGCTGCAGAGTTACTCTATTCCCTAGCTTTCAGACAATGCCAAAACGCCCGCCGATATCGGCGGGCG
>DATDRZ010000111.1:0-3681 GCA_035291465.1 Anaerolineales bacterium | reverse complement strand
AACTTGCGACGGTAGATTGAGTAATAAGCGTCTGGATCTTCTTACTGCCATTTTAATGTCCTGGAAGAGAGCTAATGTGTTGCCTTCGCAACCTGACGGGGAAATTGTGACCCTGATCTTAACATACTTAAGCATGCCTGGAATGGAGTGGTCTATATGGAAAGTGGGCTTTGAGCGGCAGCGCCACCTAAAGCCCATGGTTAAGAACCTCGTCCGGGAGTGGGTATTCGGGAATTACTGATCCAGTCTTTGCACCTGTGCGACAGTATCTGTGTAAATGCCCTGGTCTCCGAAGAACGTAGGGGTTGCCTGATCCCATCCCCCGAAGTATTCGATGGTGAATAAGTCCTGTACCTGTGGATACTGATCGGCGTTAGCGTTGGCGACCTCTGGGTCGACCGATCGAAGCCCATGCTTCGCAAAAATCTCCTGTGCTTCGCGGCTGAACAGGAAGTCTACGAAAGCCTCGGCTATATCCCGCGTGCCATGCTTATCCGCATAAGCGTCCACAACCGCTACTGGATTTTCTATCAGGATCGTCGATCGTGGGATGACCAGCTCGTAGGTCTGCCCGCCCGCCTGGCCAACCAGAACCTCGTTTTCGTAGGTGATGGCGACATCGCCAACCCCTTTCTCGAAGTTGGTGATGCTTTCCCGGGCGCCTTTATCCATCACGGTTACGTTGTTCAGAATTGAAAGCAGGAAATCATGGGCAGCAGTCTCGTCGTCCTTGGTCACTCCCTCTACGAAGCCGCGCTTGGCCGCGCCGTAGAGTGCCAGGACGTTCCACATCGCCCCGCCGCTGGTCTTCGGGTTGGGCGTCAGGATCTCGATCCCCGGTTTTGCCAGGTCCGACCAGTCCTGGATGTCCTTGGGATTGCCCTCCCGCACGGCAAAAGACACGATCGAGTCGCTGACCATCCCTTTGTACGGTCCGCTTTTCCAATCATGGGTGATCAGCCCGGCCTTCTCTATCCGGGTAATATCCGCCTCTAACGAGAGCGCAGCTACATCTGCCTCGAATCCTTCGAGGATCGCGCGTGACTGAGCTCCTGAGCCCAGGTAGGATTCCTCGAAGACCACCTCCTGGCCGTTCTTTTCTTTCCATTGCTTTTGGAAAATCGGGATTAATTCGCCATAGGCTTCGCGTGGTGTGGTATAGGCGCCCAGGGTCAGCTTGATCTGCTCGCCAGGTTGTGCTTCGCTTGCCGCCTGATTCGCACAGGCAGTGACCAGGAAAAGCATGGCGAATGCCATCACTATTTTATAGAAGTTAGTTTTTAAAATTGATCCCATATTCTTACGACCTCCTTCTCACAGCTTAGTGTATCAGACCTGCGTGACAGGCCAGGTGATGATGCTGTTACACTTCTGTGACAGATATAGTGCACACCGATATCCATATGGAAATTAGCCCTGAAGTTATAATTATTCCTGTGATAAGCCAGGAACAATACGTCCGCATCCTCAGTTCCCTCCCCTTTTTGGGGGCCGCCGATCCGATGCTGGTGCGGGAATTCTTACAATCCGCTGTTTTCGCACGCATCCCGGTCGGAAGCGATATATTTGTCGAAGGGGATCATGTCGACGCAATTGCATTGTTGCTGTCCGGAGTTGTGCGAGTCTACAAGATCGGCGACACAGGTCGTGAAATAACCCTGTACCGCTTCGGGCTGGGAGAATCCTGCATCTTGACCGCTAACGCCATCCTCAGCCGGATGTCTTTCCCTGCGATTGCGACCGTCGAACAGGAGGCCGAAGCGGTCTTGATCCCCGCAGACACCTTCCGTACCTGGATCGATCGCTATGATTTATGGCGCAGCTTCGTATTTACCTTGCTCTCCGAACGGCTTTCGAGCGTCATGGCAATTGTGGATGAAGTGGCATTCCGCCGCATGGACGCACGCCTGGCCTCGTTCCTGCTGAAACGAAGCCAGGTTCAGAACTCGATTCACGTCACCCACCAGGAGATCGCCTCTGAATTGGGCAGCTCGCGGGAAGTCATCAGCCGGCTGCTGGAGGATTTCGCCAGCCGGGGGCTGATTCGCACGCAGCGAGGGTTGATCGAAATCCTGGATTACCAAAATCTGGAAAATCTGGCCGGTGTGTGACTAAGTCACTGACAATACCGGAAATATCTCCTATACTGTAATCAGCCTAATCCATTACAACAAAAGGAGATATTCCAATGAACCCCTTTATTAAATTCATGGTTTCCACCGCTGGACGCATCGTCCGCATCCTGGCGGGCGCCGCACTGATCGCCTGGGGCCTGTTCGGCCTGGGTGGCGCAACAGGCGTCGTCGTGGCAGTGGTCGGCGCAGTCCCGCTGCTGGCTGGCCTGTTCGACTTTTGCATATTCGCCCCCCTGTTCGGCGCCCCGCTCAGCGGCGCGCAGATCCGGGCGGCCAAGTAACCGCTCCCATTCTTGCTTGAGAGCGCCACGGGAACATTCTCGTGGCGCCTTTTTTTTTACTCTCCTCGTGTTCAATAGACCCGAGGCGCAAGTATCGCCTGTGGTGAATGGGGAAAACCGAAATCGAAGATAGGATTGGTGAACTGCGCTTACGATCGGGTAAAATTACCCCCGTCATGAAGGACATTCCGGCAAGCCTTCCACTGTGGTCGTCCGGAGTGTTGAGGAATACCTGATGGCGCGATCTCCAGATCAGATCGACATTTACCTGGAAATTGGGAAGAAACGCACGTTCGCCGGCGCGATCGATTGGCCGGGCTGGTGCCGCAGCGGGCGCGACGAACCATCCGCCCTGCAAGCCCTGTTCGAATACGGGCCGCGCTACGCCCGCGTGCTCGAAGCTGCGCAGCTCGGGTTCCAACCGCCGCTGGATTCTTCTGCTTTTTCCGTGATCGAACGGCTGGAAGGCAATGCGACCACCGATTTCGGCGCGCCCGACGCCTCCCCCTCCAGCGATTCAAATCCGGTCGACGACGCCGAGTTGCGACGATTCCAAAGACTGCTGGAGGCTTATTGGCTGGCGTTCGACGCGGCTGCCCGGTCAGCTGCAGGCAAGGAGCTGCGCAAAGGACCCCGAGGAGGCGGCCGGGACCTGGATCGGATCGTCCAGCACGTGCTGGGTAGCGACGCAAGCTACCTATCGTCGCTCGGTTGGAAGTTCAAGCAGGCCGAAGAAGGCGATCCTGCCGGGGAACTACGCCATACCCGGCAAGCGATCCTGAACGCACTGGCTGCGGCAGTGCAAGGCGAGCTGCCTGAGCGGGGACCGCGTGGCGCTATCCACTGGACCCCGCGCTACTTCGTTCGCCGCGTTGCCTGGCACGTGCTCGATCACACCTGGGAGCTCGAGGATCGCATCCTGTGATCATTCCTTGAATAACATAAGCCAAACCTATCAAACCACCTGATTAGATATGGAAATCGTCGAAGAGACCACTCAACCGCAAGAATCCCCCTGGCTCGAACGCCCGCTGTCTGCCTGGTTATCCTTAAACTGGGTAAGCCTGTTATTTGGCTTTATCATTGTCTTGACATTGATCAGCCGCTTCTACATGCTCGGCGTGCGCGTGATGAGCCATGATGAGACCTCTCACGTCTATTTCTCCTGGCTGTTGGAACAGGGGCGCGGCTACAAGCACGACCCGGTCACTCACGGCCCGCTCCAGTTCCACTTGATGGCATTGTCGTATTTCCTTTTCGGCGAT
>DATDRZ010000110.1:0-37119 GCA_035291465.1 Anaerolineales bacterium | reverse complement strand
ATCCGGTGGATTCAACTTCTTCATGCTTTTGACTAATTTGCGCCGCTCCATCAGTACACGGTGGCCGCAGCCCAGGCAGACGAGGCCGATGTCCGCGCCCAGGCGAACCACTTTCCAGTCGGTACTGCCACAGGGGTGCGTCTTGCGCAGGCGAACAATGTCATCAAGTTTCAGTTCTGGGAGCATTCCGGCGCGCCGCGGCATTATAACGTGCCCACCCTTTTACGTTGAGGCGCATATGAACTGCAGAGTGGAAATGGCATGCTATAATCCCGCGCTCTTATGCTTGGACTCGATCCTGCGGAACTGATCGCACGCGCAATTGTCCTGATCGTCGCATTTACCGTGCATGAGTTCGCGCACGCCTTCGTGGCCGATTACTTTGGCGACGATACGCCGCGCAGCATGGGTCGCCTGACGCTGAATCCATTGGTGCATCTGGATCCCATCGGATCGCTACTGTTGCTGGTGGCGGGGTTTGGCTGGGCCAGACCCGTAATGATCAATCCGTATGCGCTGCAGCGCACATCGCCCGCGGCGCCAATGCTGGTGGCTCTGGCAGGACCTGTTTCCAACTTGCTGCTGGCCGCATTGGCTGCCGTCCCGATCCGATTGAGCGTGTTTCAGATCAATCTTTTTTCTCCGGGGAATCAATTACTGCCTGATCCCTCTTTCGTATTTTCGTGGTTTGTTTTGCTCAATCTCATCCTCATGCTGTTCAATCTCATCCCCATTTTCCCTCTGGATGGCGAAAAAGTGCTGAACTACTTCTTGCCGCCATCCGGCCAGTATTTCCTGGATAGCATCCGTCCCTATGGATCGATCATTTTGATCGTCGTGGTATTCGCTGTGCCTACTGTGCTCCAAGCAGTGGTCTTTAGGCCGGCATTATCGTTCTTCAGTTTCCTCGTCGGGTAGCGAATTGCACTCAAGCCAGTAGCCGGTATTTTGTGGCGCAATTTAAATTGATGAATACTCCATATCTGCAACAAATAATGTCAATCTGTCCTATGCAGGACGCGCGCCTCGAAACTTTGCCAGGTGAGCGGCCACATGCGTGGCGTCTTGCCCGACGCCATACAACAAGCCGGATTTGCGCGTGTGCATCCAATGTAAACCCACGAAGTAAAGGCCTGGGATAGAGCTCACTCCGCGCTCCTGCATCGGATAATGATCATCATCAAAGATAGGGAACTTGATCCAACTGAAATCGAAGCTGTATCCTGTTGCCCAGACCACAGTCTGTACTCCTGCCTTATCTAGATCCAGATTATTAATGACAGTGGCATCATAACCATCCCGCATCTCGGGCTGGCCATCCTCTTGCGCCGCATCTAAATGCTTTTCGAGGATTAGCTTGTCGACCGCCTCTTTCATTTCGGTAGCGAATTGTTCTTCTTTGGCAAGATTCTCTTTGAGGTCCGGTGCAAAGAATGCCGTTTTATCGCGCACCCCCTCCAGATGGCCGAGCAAAACCACGCCCTCCCGAGCAAACCGATGCAAGCTAAGTGTGCGGCCGCCGCCCTTGCCCGATATGCGCGGGTTTGGCGCAAATCGGTCTCGGGAAGATTTTAACTTATCAAGGCTTTGGTCGAATAATCCCAATTCATGCATCCAAAAAACCATGTCTTTGCCACGATAGCGCCGGGGGACGCCAGGCGCACGACCTACGCTCAGATACACTTTGCGCCCGCTCTGATACAGCTCCTCGGCGATTTGGCCACCGGATTGACTGCTTCCGACCACAAGTGCGTTGCCCGAGGGCAGGCTTTCGGGATTACGGTAATCATTCGTATGTATTTGGAATAGGTCCCGTGAGAGGGCAGTTGCGAAGGATGGAACACGCGGGGTTTGAAAGGTCCCCGTTGCCACAACAACATTGTCAGCCAGGATAGTGTTGTCGCCGGCGCGAATAAGAAAGCCGTCTCCCCCTTTGTTCTTTTCGATGGACGTGACCTGGGTTTCGAAACGGACTTCGGGTTTGAACGACGCGACGAAATTTTCGAAGTAATCGACGATCTCCCTTTTGCTAAGAAAGCCATCTGGATCGGATCCCTCATAGGGTTTACCGGGTAACTGCACAAACCAGTTAGGTGTCACCAGTGTGAATGAATCCCAGCGGCTGCGCCAGGCAGGAAACAGCGAGGACGATTTTTCTACAATGAGATGCGGGCGACCCTGTTGGGTCAGGGAATAGCTGACCGAAAGGCCCGCCTGTCCCCCACCTATGATCACTACATCTGTTTGCTTATCCATAATCCATTCCTCAGGCGAAAAACACAGAGTATAAACCCTTGCGCGATAGCCTCCCTTGCTCAATTTGTGGCGAGATCAGGAAAGAGCAGACCAGACCTCCAGTTTGTTGCCAACCCGGCGGATGACTTCGTCGGTGAATGAAGAGGTGCCCATGCCACCGCCCAAGTCCGTGGTGGCCTTGCCATCGTGGATCGCCTCGAAGATCGATTCGTAGATGGCGCGAGAAGCGCGTTCGGCTGTCTCGCCCGGGACGTAGCTCAACAACGCGGCTAAAGCCAAGATCATGGCCATGGGATTGGCCACGTCCTTTCCTTCCAGCGCCGGAGCCGTGCCATGCGGCGCTTCAGCCATGACAACTTTGACTTGCGCGGTGCTTTCATCGAACGCCAGCACAAGGCTTTCAGACCCGGCAATGCTGCCGAACATCTGCAGTATGAGGTCTGAGAGCAAATCGCCGTCGCGATTGAGGGCCGGCACCACCAACGCCTGGCCACCGGATTGCAGCAGCAGGGCCAGCGTGGCGTCGATTAATAACGGCCGATAGGTGACGCCGGGATGGCGGGCAGCGGCTGCGTCCAGCTCCTCTTTGAACATGCCTTCATAGATAGGACTGACCGTATATTTGGGTCCACCAAAAACGGTGGCGTTCGTCTTCTCAGCATACAGGAATGAAAACTCTGCCACAGCCCGGCAAGTAGAACGATGGATTTGTGACGTTCGAAAGGCGACCTCGTCGGCATTCGAAGTCTCCCGCCATTCCTTGGCGCCATAAGCGTCTTCCACTGCCATGCGGGCCACGGCAATAGGTGCATGCACACCGCCTACCGGGCGCACATTGGGGATGCGGCGCCCGGTACGCAGGATTACTTGCGCATGAATGTCATTGCGGATGATGGCATTTGGGCTACCCACGTCATTGGCTTGCTCGGGTGTGATAGTGGCGGCTTTAAGTCCCAGATGGCTTTTGAGCATGGCGGCGCCCGCTTCGTGGACCACGCCGTTGTTGGTGGCGCGCCGGTTTTTCAAGCTGAGATCGAAATGCTGCAATTCAAAGGTTAGGCCTAGCAGGTCTGGTTCGGTCAAGCGTAAGGCTTGCAGCAATAATTCTTCCCCCGTTTGATCCCCATGCATTACAGCGATTTGGACTGGTTCAGGCGGCTGGCGTGTAGGCACTAATGACCTCTAACAGCGCCTGCAGGCGAATGGGTTTTTCGAGGCTGGCCACCGCGCCGCGGGCAGCCGCCTCGGCTTCGATCTCGAGTGGGTCCAGCGCCGATAATGTAACGATGGGGATGTTCTTTGTCTCGGGTGCGTTATGCAATTTTTCGATCAGGCCGAGGCTGCGTCTCCCGTTGAGGTTCACGTCAGTAATGATCAAATCGGGGTGTACGCTGTTAGCTAACTCAAGGGCCTCCTGCTCGGTGGAAGCAGTGATCCCCTTGTGGCCTAAAATCTGTGCGGCCTGGGTGAGCAGTGTGCACGTCAGCGGCTCGTCGTCAACGAAGAGGATATTGGCCATATGATTCAATCATACCTGAGCAGGCCTAACCGCGATGTAGAGTTAACTAACCCGATTCTATGAAATTACAAACCGTAAATATCGCCGAATTTCTTCTGCAAATAGCGGATATAAGCCGCGCCATCGATCTTGGAACCGGTAATTTTCTCTACGATCTCCTGCGGCTCGAACTTGGCGCCGTGGCGATGCAGGTTCTCTCGTAGCCAAGAGAGCAACGCAGAGAATTTGCCTTCGGCAATCTGGTTATCCAGATCAGGTTGCTCACGTTGGACCACTTCCCAAAGCTGGGCAGAGATCAGGTTGCCGAGCGCATAGGTAGGAAAGTAACCCATCAGCGCATAAGACCAATGAACGTCTTGCAGCACGCCCTTGGCATCATCCGGGGGGGTGATGCCAAGATTGGCATTGAAGCGCTCATTCCACACCTTCGGCAGGTCTTTGACGGCCAGCCTACCCTCTAGCAGGTCGATCTCCAAGCCTAGTCGCAGAAAGACGTGCAAATTGTATGTGGCTTCGTCCGCCTCCACGCGAATGAAGGAGGGTGCCACTCGATTGATGGCTCTATAGAAATCCTCCATCTTCACTTTGCCGAGTTGCTCGGGGAAAGTCTTCTGCACCTTTGGGTAAAAGTGCGACCAAAACGTCTTTGAACGACCTACCAGGTTCTCCCAGAGGCGCGATTGGGATTCGTGCACACCCAGCGAGGTGCCGTTGTACAACGGAGAGCGGGCCAGTTCCTTGGGGATGCCCTGTTCGTAAAGTGCGTGCCCGGCTTCGTGCATGGTGCCAAAGATGTGAGCGTTGTAGAAATCTTCGTAGACGCGCGTGGTGATGCGCTGGTCGCCGTAGCCCAGGTTGGTCATGAAAGGGTGGGTGACTTTGTCCTGGCGGCCGCGCTCCCAGTCATAGCCAAAGGCCGTAATGACTTCGACCCCGAAGTCCCATTGCATTTTCTCAGGGAAATGCAGGTGTAGCATGCTTTCATCGATGGGACCCTTGGCGGCGATGGCTTTAAGCAATTCAACTTGCTTGGGTCTTACATCGTCGAAGATAGCCTGCACATCGGCGGTCTTCATACCGGGCTCGTATTCATCGAGCAACGCATCATAGGGATGATCCACCGGCTCGAACAGCTTGGCAAAGCGCTGGGTCCAGTCGAGTACCTTTTCGAGGTGGGGCTGGAAGTGGGGAAAGTTGGCTTTGGCGCGGGCTTCCTGCCAGGCTTGGGCAGCCAGTGAGGTGAGCTCCGATTTTTCAGCCACCATCGCCGGCGGCACCTTGACCGCGCGTTCGCAGCGTCTGGCGGTTACCTTGATCAAGCGCGCCTCGTCGGAATCTGGATCCCAATCCTTTGCGGCATTCTGCAGATTCTCCAGCAGCCTGCCGGTCTCCGGTGATGTGAACTTTTCGTGACCGATCTTGTTTATGGTCCCCAGCTGCTGTCCGCGGGCTTCGGCGGAGCCGGGCGGTGCATAGGCTTGCTGATCCCATTCGAGCAACGCGCTTGCCCGGCTCAGATCATCTACTTCGGCCAGGATTTCTTTTAGTCGTGTCAGACCTTTATCCATCGTGTCTCCTCGGAATAATTAACCACAATGCATGCCCTGAGCGAAGCGAATGGATCACAAAGAATACAAAGGATCCAGGCTCATTTCACCTATCCCTGTGTACTTTTCCTTGTGTACTGGTTTGCTTTTAATTTACTTCACTTGCCATCGCAAGGGCTTGCCTTGCAACGCGTTCAGCACCTCTTCGGCCACGTCGTGGGCGGCGCGGGTCTGCGCCTCTGCAGTTTGGGCGCCGATGTGGGGTGTGGCCACCACATTTGGATGCGAGACCAGTGCGCTGGCTCCCGGCGGCTCCTTCTCGAAGACGTCCAGCGCAGCCCCGGCAAGCCGACCGGAGTTCAGCGCGGCCAGCAACGCCCCCTCGTCGATCACTCCACCGCGAGCCGCACAGACCAGATACGCGCCCCACTTCATTTTTCCGAACGCAGCCTCGCCTAGCATGCCGCTCGTTTCGGGCAACAGAGGAAGGTGGAGGGTGATTACGTCGGATTGTGTATACAGGTCATTCAGGGAAACTGGTTCCGTGCCCCGCAATCGGATGGTTTGCTCGTCGAGCAACGGGTCGTAGCCGAGCACGCGCATATCGAACGCTGCGGCCCGGCGGGCTACTTGTGCTCCGATGTTTCCCACACCCAAAATACCCAATGTCTTGCCGGCAAGTTCAGCGCCCTCCAGCTCCTTCTTGATCCATTGCCCTTGCTTCATGCTGGCGTCGGCGCGGGGAATCTGGCGCAGCAATGAGAGCAGCAAGGCAAAGGTGAGTTCGGCCACCGCCACACTGGTGGACGTCGGCGTGTTGACCACTGCGACCTGGTGTTCGCGCGCGGCCGCGAGGTCAATATTGTCCACGCCGACACCGGCGCGGCCAACGACCTTGAGTTCAGTTGCCGCCTTCAGCAAGTCGGCGGTCACCTCGGTTCGGCTGCGGACGATGAGCCCCTCATAGACACCGATCACTTTGGCAAGTTCGCCAGCTTCGATGCCGGAGCGATCGTCAACCTCGATACCGCCGGCGCGCAGTGTCCGGACGGCTTCGGAGGAGAGTTTGTCTGCGATGATTACATTCATGGATTTCTTGACGTCTGGAGGTCAAGGTGTCGTGAAGTCTGTCCTTCAGACTTCAGGGCCTCAAACCTCTCGACTTCCTTCTATGTTTTGGATTGTAAACGTGATTTATCCAGTTCGCCGATCTGCTCCAGACAAGCGCCGTCGGTGGGATTTGGCTGGTAGCTGGTGCCAAACCAGCGCTCAAGGATTTCCTCCGCGAGCGCTGGTTTGGTTCGTCTCAATGACATGCACAGTACGTTGGTATTGTTCCACAGTCGGGCGCCGCGCGCGGTTTCTGCGTCGGCGCACAGCGCAGCCCGCACACCAGGCACCTTGTTGGCGGCCATGCTTACACCCGTGCCTGTCCAGCAGAACCGGATGCCTTCATCTGCCTCTCCCCTGGTTACTTGTTCGGAAACTTGCCGGCAACGCGAGGCCAGGGTTGCGTGCTGCCCGCCTGCGGTCTATTCTACGCAACCTGGTGACCATTTTTCTCCAACCAGGCCGCAACATGATCAACGACAGCCAATCGTTCATCCGCCCCTAGGGCTATCTTCACTGCAATTGCTCCAGCAGGGCTTGCACGGCCGCGTCAAGAACGGGATCGGCATTCCCTAGCACTGTTTCCAGGGTCTTCGGCACGACGATATCGGGCAACACCCCAATACCTTCGATCACCACGTTACCATTCGCGTCGATGGGTCGGCCGGTGGGAAATTGCATCGACCAGTCTCCGGGCAAGGTGTATTGCCCGAGACCTACGTCGCCGAATGCGCCTGCAGTTCCTGCCGTGCCGATTGCGATCGCTCTACCAGTGGAAGTGAGGGCATAGGCAAAGCCTTCACAGGCGCTGATGCATGATGGGCTAATGAGCACGGCGATGGGTCCATCATAGTAGAGGTTGGCTGGCTTGACGCGCGCCGGGAATTCTCCCAATTCGAACTCGCCCAGCAGTTCGTTGTAGCTTTCTCGACTCCACAAGACGATTTCTTCGTCGTAGAAGTAATCAGAGAAATCCAGGGCCAAGCCGCCGCTGCCGCCGTAATTGACGCGCAGGTCGATGATCAGCGCGGGCACCTGGTTATCGATCAGGCCCTGGATGGCGCGCTCATATAAACGCGCGGTTAGGTTATAGTCGTCCTGGAAATCGTTCACTTTGATATATCCAATGCCGGAAGCCAACACTTCTGCGTAAACGGGCGTGGAGAGCTGATCCTCAAGGCTGATCGGGTCGGCGGCAAAATAAGACTGGACATCATCCACCGATTGCATCGTCACCGTCTGTTCGCTATCGCCGGAATTTTGGAACCTCACCTCGATGCCATCCCCGGAAGGCACGCGAGGTAAAAAGATCAGCTGCTGTTGTCGCTCATGTTGCTGCGTGGAGAACGGACTGAAGTAAGGATGCACTGCATCTAACGCGGATGAGACGGGTTGCCCTCCCCAGGTGATGATCTCAGCGCCGACCTCAACGCCAGCCGCAGCCCCTGGATATCCGGGAAGCACCTGGGTAACGATCACGCTTCCATCATTGAGTTCATCGAGTACCAGCCCAAATTCTCCGCCGATCTCAGGCCAGAAGATATTTGGGTTGAAGCTGATGCCTACGTGCGCATCGGGGATCAGGTAAGTAAAATCGCGCAGGGCGACGTAGAACTGGTCGTCATTGGTTGCTGCCGCAACCATCGGGGCGATTTGGTCGTAAATGGCGTTCCAGTCAAGGCTTTTTAGTTCGGTGAAGGGATACTCAGTGGAAACTTTGGTGAACATGGTTTCGAATGCATCCATATAACCCATACTAGAGTAATCGTGTACTGCTCCAACGCCTTCGTTCAGTTCCAGTTCAAGTGTGGGTTGCTTATAAATCCGAAACGGATCCGCATTCAGATCCACGAAACTGTAACCGGCCGGCACGGGTGTCACTGGATCATCTGCGGTGAAGAGCATCTCGTCCTCACCGAATCCTGTTGGGAAGGATTGCTGGTCATCCGGCGCCCAGATTAGCAGGGTGCCACCATTGATCTCGTCATCGCGATTGGGATCGGTCGTAGTAGACGCGTACGCATTCGACCATCCGGTGCCATCGCGTTCTTCTAAGAAGGGGTCGCCCCAGGTGTTGGACCAATAGGCCACAACGAATATCATCACACCCGCGTCTTCCTGGTTGTCCTGATCCACATCTATCAGCGTTCCCTGCGGGACGCTGGGCAGGGGCAGGCTGAATTCCAGCAAGCCGTCTTGCACCAGCCATACAGGTCCGATGGCCTGGCCCTCAAGGGGAAACACGAATTCGCGGTTGCGGTCGACGAAGCCGGCCTCGTCTTCGAGCAGCACAAACGGTTCGGAGTTGCCTGCCAGAAAAAATGGAGAGGTGAATGGGATCGTTCCGGTTACCAACACCGGTTCATTTGAATTGGTCTGAATGCTCGGCGAGTTGTCAGAAGAAGTCTGTTCCTCATCCTGCACTGGCGGCTGTGGGCTGCAGGCGCCTAGAAAAGTAGCCGCGCAAATCAACGGGATGGCGAAGCGAGTGAAATTCTTCACGGTAACCTCGAAATTAAAGCTTGTTTGGGAGTATACCCGGCTTACAGCTAATGGCTAAGCGCTAATAGCTAACTGCTATTTATTTTTCGTTTCCAATTCCAGCAGCCAAGCTTTTGTCTGCAATCCACCGAAGCCGCCATATCCGTGCAGGCTGCCATTTGACCCGATGATGCGGTGGCAGGGGATGACGAAGGAGATGGGGTTGGTGGACTGCACGCCGCCGACTGCCCGCGGCGCCTGCGGCCGGCCCACGGCGGCGGCGATCTCGCCGTAGGACGCGGTCTGGCCATACGGCACCGCCATTACAGCTTTGCGCACCGCGATTTGGAATGGCGTCATGCCGCGCCAGTCCACCTTTAGGTCGAATCGTTTGCGGTTTCCCGCCAGAAATTCTTCCATTTGCCATAAGGCGTTGCGGACTTTTTCTGGCGCATAAACGGGGACAGCGCGTCCGCGGTCAAGTATCTGAGCGCGGAATTCCTCCTCGGCGATCCCATAGCTGGCTGCCCACAGGCCTCGCTCGCTAACCGCCGCCCAGAGCGGCGCCAGGTGGCTGAAGGCGGATTCGGCGTAGAAGACTACGGTCGACGGTTGACGCTGATTTTTCATAGTATTGGCTTACCGCCGACCGTTTAAGTCGTCGGTTGACGTAGATTTCTCATAGTATTGGCTTACCGCCGACCGTTTAAGTCAGCGGTGACGCTGATTATTCATTGTATTAGCTTACCGCCGACCGTTGAAGGAGAACGAGGACGGCCGGATTTGTCGAACGTTGGTGCGGGCTTCGTTCTCCTGGCAAATCCATTAGTACCGCATAGCCGTTGGCTCATGGAATTCTCACGGATATTAATGGGACGGCGTAGGGTAAACGTAGGGTAATCGTCAAGCACAACGGGAGCACCTGTTCTATCATTATCGCCGTAAGGGCGATTTCTCTTCTTCTCCTCCTTAGTGAGAGCCGGGACGGCGTACCCGGCTCTCTCACTTTAATCTGGCCAGGGTGTGAGCACATAAGCCTAGCCACAAAGCCACAAAGCGTTTTAATAAAATCACAAAGGATTCATATCTGGTTTTAGAATCTCAACTAACCTTCTGAATCTCGGCATAGCGGAAGCAATCGGTTGTATGGTCATTGACCATGCCCACGGCTTGCATGAAGGCGTAGCAAATGGTGGGGCCAACAAAGCGAAAACCGCGCCGTTTTAGATCCTTGCTCATAGCCTGGGACTGTCTGGTTTCCGCTGGAATTTGCTTTAGTCGCTTCCATTTATTTACGATCGGATTCCCATCCACAAAGCTCCAGACATAGTAATCGAAACTGCCGAATTCCTCTTGCACCATCAAGAAGGCGCGGGCATTTTCGACGGCGGCGTTGATCTTGGCGCGATTACGCACGATGCCCGGATTCGCCAATAGCTCAGCAATCCTCGAGTCTGTATAACGAGCTATCTTTTCCGGTGTGAAATTGTCGAAAGCCTTACGATAGGCTTTCCGTTTGCGCAAGATGGTGATCCAACTCAATCCTGCCTGCGCGCCTTCGAGCACCAGCATCTCGAAGAGCCGCCGGTCATTGTGAAGCGGCACGCCCCATTCTTTATCGTGATACTGGATGTAAAGGTCGTCGGCGCCCGCCCAACCGCAACGGATAATTTCCTTGCTCATGCCTTTGCGAATTTTGCTAAGGTGGTTACCAATTCATCTTCACTAACGAAAATCCCGCCAGGGATTTTCTTCTTTGTCTTCTCCAACGCTTCGCTTTCCCCGCCAACAAAAATGAGCGGGATGCCGCGGGTCAATTTAGTCTCAGCTAGATATTTGGCTGTCGCTCGGCTGTGCGAGGGTAGACGCGTATGATAGAAAACCACTACATCCGGCGGATTGATCTTTACCTTGTTGCCGCCGCGGGCACCGTCTTCCCATTCGTAGTCGACATCCCAGCCTTCCTTCTCCAATTGCTCGGCATACTCCTTGGCTTCATTCTGGTTCCAATGGAACAGAAATATTCTCCCTTTGCTCATACATCACCTCGTTCTTGCATCATAATCAGCCGGACTACCTGAGTCAACATCGTTGTGGATGAACCCATGTTCATTTTACTAGCGACTATTTGACTGACCGACTAGATGACCAACTAACTTCCCTTTTCCCCGCATATAATCCCCAGAATGCAATCCTCCGCCACGCGCCAGATTGCGCGCGCCGCCGGCCTGGTGATGGCCGCCTTTGTGGTGAACAGCCTCATGGGTTTGCTGCGCCAAATCCTCATCACCCGTGCCTTCGGTGCCAGCGCCGACTTGGATGCCTATTACGCCGCTGTTCGCCTCCCTGAGATCGTTTTCAATCTCGTTGCTGGCGGCGCGCTGGCATCCGCTTTTATTCCCACATTCACCGGTTTCCTGGAACACAAAAAGAAAGCTGAAGCCTGGCAGCTGGCTTCCTCCATCGCTAACCTGATTACCCTCATTCTGGTCGCAATTTGTGCACTGGCCTGGGTGTTTGCGCCGCAGTTGGTTAGCGGCATCCTGGTTCCATATTCCAGTGCAACTCAACAGGCCTTGACTGTTGAGTTGCTACGCATCCAATTAATCACTCCGATCCTTTTTGGCATCAGTGGTTTGCTTATGGGCATTCTTAATGCCCATCAAAGTTTCCTGGTGCCGGCTTTGGCGCCAAGCATGCTTTGGCTGGGCATCATCATCAGTGTGTTTGCCTTCGTGCCCGGTCTAGGGATTCATGGTCTTGCCTGGGGCGCGGTTCTCGGCGCTGGGCTACACCTCGGAGTTCAGCTCCCCGCGCTGGTAAAAGTCCGTCCGCGCTATCAATTCATGCTGGGCCTGCACTTGGCAAGCGTGCGCCAGGTGGGGCGTCTGATGGCGCCGCGATTGCTTGGTGTTGCCGTGGTGCAACTGAATTTCCTGGTCAACATTATGGTTGCCTCAGGCATGGCCGCCGGCAGCCTGGCAGCCATCACTGTTGCCTTCTCTGTCATGCTGATGCCCCAGCAGGCCATCGGCCAGGCAGTGGCCATCGCCGCACTGCCCACCTTTTCGGCGCAAGCGGCACGCGGAAAATTGGATGAGCTGCGATCGTCGTTTGTCAGCACGTTGCGTGGCATCTTGCTGCTGGCGATCCCGGCGAGCGTTGGTCTTATTCTGCTGCGGGAACCCATTGTGGCGCTGCTCTTCCAGCGCGGCGAATTCGGCCCCGAGGACACTCAGCTAGTTGCCTGGGCGCTGCTATGGTTTGCCGCCGGGCTGCTGGGCCACTCGGTGGTGGAGATCGCCTCGCGGGCGTTTTACGCGCAGCAAGACACGCGCACGCCGGTGCTGGTGGGCACGGGCGCCATGGGACTCAACGTGGTGCTCAGCCTTACGCTTCCTGGGTTATTCACGCGAATTGGCTGGATGCCGCACGGGGGCCTGGCGCTGGCCAACTCGGCGGCCACGTTCCTGGAGATGTGCGTGCTGCTTTACATTATGAGCAGGCGGCTGCAAGGGTTGGAGGCGGGCCGCTTGTGGCAGGGGCTGGGGCAGGCGGTAGCTGGAAGTGTGGTGATGGGGTTGGCAATTTTGGTGTGGCTCGCTTTTATTGGAGCCCAAGTGGTTTGGCTTTTGGCCTTTGGCGGGGTTGGCGCAGGGTTGCTTGTTTACGCCGTTGCCGCATGGGCGTTGAAAGTGCCTGAGTTGACGACAGTATGGTCTTCGGTTCAAAAACGGATTGTTAGGTAACTCAATAAAATGATGGCGGCGCATGAATGCGCCGCCATCCCACAATCTGACAAGATGCTCACCTGTTATTGAACCGGAATCTCCAACTCAATTACATAGTTGGCGAGCATCGGGATCGGTGGGTACATGGCTGAGAGAAAGATACCAGAGACATCAAAGCCTTCTGCATTGGTAAGTGCAGTTGGGTGGCACGGGCCGAAAGCGAGACCGATATAAAGCGGCAGTGATTGGAAGTCGGGCACTAATGGCTCCAGAGTGTATGCGTAATGTAGTTCAAAAGGTTTCCATCAGCAACAGGGAAGGTTTCTCCGTTAGTAAGCGGGGAATGACCCAAGTTCCTCGCCTCCTGCCTTCGAGATATACGACCGGCCACCTCCCGGTGGAGGCGATCCGGGATCTTAGTCATTCCGCTCGTCTTGATGTACGGCGCGCATATCCAATAGTCCAAGTCTATATACTTCACGCCGACTGGGAAACCCGATACCCTGACGGCGAATTCCAGCACCTGCTGCGTTGCAGAGACGCTAATCAGGGAAACCTCGGGTGGTTGTTCGACAAACGCAATAGTTTTTGCAGCATGCTCGTAAGCATTTGGAATAGTAGACCGGCTGGTCAAAATGTAAACAACCGAACCTGCTCCCAGTACAACGAAGAACACTAATGCCGCGATGAGGATTCTTGGATGGTTTTTGCCAAACATAGGACCCTCCTTTTCTTGGCTTGCGGGATTCTTCACGAACTGAAATCATTTTACCCCCCCCGTAATGAAAATCAAACACAAGCAAGAAAGCTTCATTAAAAACGGGTGAGCTTCTTCTGCGCACTGTTATCCTTGACACATCTCCTTACCAAAGGGTATATTGGCTCAGCAGTTAACAACTGAATACGGAGAACCAGCGGCTGGGTCTCTGGATTTTCCATCCTTGGATGGGACATCCAAGGATGTCAATCCTTAAGAGACTACGAGGTGGAGGTTTGAGGGCGCGAGTCCTCAGAAAATCGACTGGAGTTTTGCGCCTTTTGTTTTGCAAAACTCCCGCGGAGCCAGCCGAATTCAACAAGGTTGAATTCGGCGCAGCGAAGCAGATCAGCGGATGCCTCCGGAGCCTGACTACGGGCTTCGTTTCTCCCTCCGGAACAAGCGGCGCTCTAAAACTCACCGGTGACGGCGAGGACAGCGGGCGGCGCGGTAGCGAATCTCTCTCGGAGGGTATGACCGTTACATATAAAAATGGGCATGCCCGGCATGCCCATTTGTTTTGGGCTGAAAGGATTGAATGCGTTCTTCGTCCGCAGGTCCAAATCTAGTTACCCAAGAATCCCCAAGCGCATACCAGCGTTACCACATCTCCACCCGACTCGCCCCCGACCTCGAAAAGTGGCCCAGCCGCTTCAAGGTCCATGTGCGCAAGACCGGCTTGGCAAAGTTGCTGGTCAAGGAGTTAATCCATTACCGCGGCCGCCTGGCGCCGGTGCTCTCGCGGCCCTGCATGTACGGCGTTTTCTCCGGCCCTATCGGCGGCTTCGCCCCACGCGAGCACCTCTGCGTTGGCTGCCTGCGCTGCACCACGGAGTTCCCGGATTTCGTGCGCGTGGAGCACAACGCCGAACGCCGCAAGCTGGGAGATTCCTACTTCACCTTTAACTACATGGATGCAATTTCTTATGAAGCTTCGACCGGATTGATTCCCGTGAAAGGCGCGGGCTACCGGGGCAAGTTCGGCGGAGAGGGTTGGGATGGCATGTGGACCGACATGTCCGAGATCGTACGCCCGACTCGCGACGGAATCCATGGTCGCGAATTTATTTCCACCGTTGTCGATATCGGTTATACGCCGAATTTCCTGCTGTTCGATGAGAACGATAAGCCCTATGGCGCGGAACCGCATTCTTTTTCCATTCCGCTGCCCATTCTCTTTGATGCTTCTCCGAATCATTCTGCCGAAAAGCTGGCAGGCATCTTCGCCTTAGCTGCCGACCAGATCGGCAGTCTCGCCGTTCTCCCATTTGATGAGGTGCTTAAGTTAGCTGATTTTGGCGAATCAGTGGCTCCGGTCTTGCTCCCCGAAGACGGCAATCGAATCCATGAGCTGGACTTCAATCCACGTCTGATTGAAATGCAGGGCTGGGATCAACCCCTCTTCGATGCCCTCGGGGAGCGCTTCCCTGAAAGCATCGTCGCACTACGTACCGGTTTCGAAACAGAAGAAACCTTACTACAGTATTTTGATCGCGGCGTACGCGTCTTTCATCTACTCGCCGATCTGCATGGTCGCAGCATGGATGGACGCTTCGTACTTGACTTGATCCGAACTGCGCATAAGCGATTTGTGGATGCCGGCGTGCGCCAAGAGGTCACGCTGATCGGCAGCGGCGGTATCATCGCCGCCGAGCACGTGGCCAAGGCCGTCCTTTGCGGCTTGGATGCGGTAGCCCTGGATACTCCGCTCCTGGTTGCACTCCAGGCAAAGTTCAATGGTGACGCCATGGAACGCGGGAACAGCAGCTTCAGTTTCCCGGATTCACTATCCGAAGAGTGGGGCGTTCAACGCCTGAAGAATCTTGCCGCCTCCTGGCGCGACCAGCTGCTGGAAGTGCTGGGCGCCATGGGCTTGCGCGAAGTTCGCCGCCTGCGCGGCGAGATGGGGCGCGCCATGTTCATGCGCACTCTGGAGGCCGAAGCCTTTGCCGATATCGAAGGCTACTCGGGAGGCAGCCATGACTGAAACATTCGCTTCACCCGGTGCAAGTCTTCGTACCTTCACCGGCGAACAACTTATCGTTGCCAAGCACGTTGCCAACCTGCACAACGGTTTCGCCTTCTGGCCGCGCGCCGAAGAAGGACCGCCTGCGTTGGGCGATTACCGCTGGACCGAGGACCTGATCCTCGCCACCTGGCTGATGGCGGAAACCGGTCGCCCGCCCCAGAATGGGCTGGAATACAAAGTAGGCGCTTCTGGTGGTGGTTTCGACCTGCTGGATTTCAAATTCCTGCCCGAAGATCAGTGGCTGCCGGTAGGCGTTGAAATCGACTTGAGCATTCCGCTCAATAAGCGCGGCGAAGGTGTCGAAATTGAAATCCCGATTCCCATCTACGGCGGAGGCATGTCTTACGGTTCGGTCAGCGAGCAAGTGATGCAATCCCGTGCCCGCGCCGCTCAAAAATGGGGCACCTTCACCAGCACCGGAGAAGGCGGCTACCCGCTATCCTTGGTTCCTTACAAAGACAACATCATCACCCAAGTTGCCACGGGCATGTTTGGCGTGCGCGAAGAAACTATCCAGTACGCTCCAATTGTGGAATTCAAGTATGCGCAAGGCGCCAAGCCCGGCCTTGGCGGTCACTTGCTGGGTGACAAAGCCACCACAACGGTTGCTGCCATGCGTGAATCGGTGCCCTGGGTCTCGCTATTCTCACCATTTCCGTTTCACTCTGTGTATTCAGTGGAGGACCACCGCAAACATGTGGATTGGATCCGTACAACCAATCCACGCGCGCTGGTCTCGGTGAAGGTTTCCACGCCAACAGACGTTGATATGGTGGCTGTCGGTTCCTATTTCGCTGGCGCCAATATTGTTCATCTGGACGGCTCTTATGGCGGCACCGGCGCCGCGCCCGAGATCGCCAAGAAAAACATCGCTATGCCCATTGAGTTCGCTATTCCCAGGGTGCACAAGTACCTTGAAAGCGAGAACGTTCGTGACCAAGTTACGCTGATGGCCAGTGGCGGGGTGCGCACCGCCTACGATATCGCCAAGGCAATTGCCCTTGGTGTGGACGGCTGTGTCCTGGGCACCGCTGAGCTGGTCGCCATCGGCTGCACCCGCTGCAGTAACTGCGAGCGCGGCCGCGGCTGTCCCTTTGGGCTTACCACCACGGACCCTCTGCTCTCGCAGCTCATGCCCGTCGACTGGGGAGCCGAGAGGCTCAGCAATTTGTATGAAGCGTACGCCTTCCAGCTCCGCGACATTCTGCGCAAACTGGGTCTCAAGAGTATTCGCGCTCTTCGCGGCCGGCGCGATCTTTTTAAATATATTGGCTAAAACCCTTATTTGTGTTTGCGAGGCGGCAGAGGCCGACGAAGCATTCCCAAAAAAGTGTTGGAGATTGCTTCGTCGGCGAACCTCCGGTTCGCACACCTCGCAAAGACGGAGGAGGAAGTAGATGGATGAAACGAAAAAAGAAGGCGTGGCACGACTCATTAGGGCACGTCAAGACCTGCCGAAGACCGACATGGCGCTCCTCTCCCGCGACGAAGCCGCCGAGGGCGGCTGTGGCGTCATTGGCATGGCCAGCAGCGAGCAGATCGCTGCCCGCCACATGCTGCAAGCGCTGATCCAGATGAACAATCGCGGCAATGGCAAAGGTGGGGGCATCGCCGCAGTAGGACTTGCGCCCGAAGAGTTCGGCGTCACAGCCGACATTCTGCACAATGATTACTTGCTCGCGATCGCCTACCTGGACCCACGCGCCCGCGCCGATGTCGAAGCCCAATTCATCCATCCCGTGTTCGACGTCGATCACACTCGCTTACAACCCCATTTGCACGACTACACCGAAATCGAATCACTGGATGTCCGCCCTCCTGATGTTGTCGAATATTTCGTGCACATCAAACCGGATGAACTTAAGAAGTTCAAGGACCAGCACGACCTGCACAATCTGCCGCAGCGCTCCGTTGAGGACGAATTTGTCTATCAAAACAGCTACAAACTGAACACTTCTTTCTATGCCTCATTAGGTGAAAAGCGCGCCTTTGTGCTTTCGCATGGTAAGAACCTGCTGGTGCTCAAGATGGTGGGCTATGGCGACGATGTCATTCGCTATTATCAGCTTGAAGACATGCACGCGCATGTCTGGATCGGCCACCATCGCTATCCCACCAAGGGCCGCGTCTGGCACCCGGGAGGGGCGCATCCCTTCATTGGCCTGAACGAAACATTGGTGCACAACGGAGACTTCGCCAATCACGCCTCAATCTCGGAGTACCTCGCGCAACGCAACATTTATCCGCTTTTCCTCACCGACACCGAAGTGGCCGTGCAGGTCTTCGACCTGCTGTATCGCACCTATCGCTATCCGCTTGAATATGTAATAGAGGCAATGGCCCCAACCACCGAGCGCGATTTCACCCAGTTGCCCGCTGAAAAACAGCGTATCTATTCCATCCTGCAGCGCAGCCATATGCATTGCTCACCGGACGGACCGTGGTTCTTCCTAATCGCGCAATCGGATCTCGGAAAAGATGGCGAATCGATCTATCGACTCACGGGAATCACGGATACCAGCATGCTGCGCCCGCAGGTCTTCGCCTGGCAGGAAGGCAAAAATGGCGAAACGACTCACGCCATCGGGTTTGCCGCATCCGAGAAGCAAGCCATCGACGCGGCCCTCGAATCTCTGGCCGCTGCAGATAGCCGCTTCTGGTCGCGCGCTGACCGCTATTGGAATGCGCGTGGCGGCAGCCATACGGATGGCGGCGCCTTTCTCTTCAGCGTGCATGATGATTTCAAGGGAAATCCGCGGCTTATCTTGAGCGATAAATTTAGCCGCCCGGTCCCGGTACCCACGCGCGCTGCGGTTTATCGCAGCAAAGGGCAGCATCCCGCAACAACATCCATCCCAGATGTTGCCGCCTCGCAATTGTTCGAATGGGCTGTGGCGCAAATTCCAAATTGGACATATAACCAAGCACTGGGCTTCCTTAGCGAGCTTGAACGATCTGCCCGTGATGACGCCGGTCGCGAACGTGCCATTGAAATTCTCAGTTTATTGATGGACCGACGCTTTCCAACCGCCAATTTACGGCGCAGCAGTTTGCTTTCACTTTACGACGCCTGCTTTGCCCAAGTAGTAGAAGGAATTCGCAATCAGCCTTCGGCGCGATATGCTCTTCATGGTTTTGATCGCAGCATCCCGCAACCCAGAGACGAATCGCAGGTTGTTGTGGTTGATGCCCGTGGCTTTCCAGCCCAGGGAGACGATTCGCTTAGCCGTGAGATTCAGCGCTTGGTAGGCGCTGGCTTTCGCCGGATGCTGCTAGCTAATTGCAAAGGCCAGCGTTTCATTGGCAGCGGCTTGGGTCCCGAGACGAGCGAGGTAATCATCGACGTATTCGGTTCCCCCGGTGATTACCTGGCTTCGGGTCTGGATGGCGCGCAGATCACTGTCCATAACAATGGGCAGGACCAGCTCGCGCAGATCATGAAAGCTGGCCGCCTGGTGGTTCACGGCGACGTCGGGCAAACCTTCATGTACGGCGCCAAGGGTGGGGAAGCATTTGTGTTGGGCAATGCCGCCGGTCGACCGCTGATTAACGCCGTCGGCAAGCCCCGTGTGGTGATCAATGGCACTTGCCTCGACTACCTTGCAGAATCATTCATGGCCGGCGACCCGCTGCATGGCGGCGGATTCGTGGTGCTGAACGGTATCACCTTCAATGAAGAAGGAGGTATCGCAGAACTCGATACTCCCTATCCGGGGGGCAATCTGTTCTCGCTGGCCTCTGGAGGCGCCATCTATATTCGCGATCCTCGCCGGCTGGTTTCTGCTGACCAGCTGAATGGTGGCGAGTTCGACGAGTTGCGCCAGGAAGACTGGGAGTTGATCGAGCCTTATTTGCGTGAGAACGAGAGCCTGTTTGGGATTCCGGTTTCGCGTTTGTTGAGCGTCCAGGGTTCAACCCTTGCCCCAAGGGAAATCTATCGCAAGATCCGTCCCGGCGCTGTCCGTGCCTTGCAGGCCGAGGAAGCCTGGGTGACACGGGCCAAAACTGTAGCAAAAGTTCGAAATGACTGATCGTGAAACTAACATGAGCCTGGCCAAGACCGGGCTCATGTAATTAACGCTGCTCTTATTTGACATGGGGGCAAAGCCGGTTACAATCCTGCGGTTATTTAGTTAGTCAAACTAACCTTTTATGGCAATTCCTCAATCCGTACACGACCGCTTAATGAGCCTCTTCACCCGGCTTCAAGCCCTTGGCTTGGGCCAGCCGCGCTTCAAGCAGGAGGGCCTCAGCTTGCCCCAATTCGGCTTGATGATGTGCATCATGCAAACGCCTGGCGCTCGCCTCAATCGGGTGGCCGAGATGCTGGGCGTCAGCACGCCGACGGTTTCCGTTGCCGTCCGCAAGCTCGAGCGCCAGGGTTGGCTTCGTCGAAAAATGGACCCGGAAGACAAGCGAGCCGCACGCTTGTTCCTCAGCGCTAAAGCCGAGCTCCTCGCCAAGCAGGTGGGTAGCCGCCGTCGAAAATATGTCAATCAGTTCATGGAAGCGCTGACCTCTGTGGAGCAGGAGCAATTATTGAACCTGCTGGAGAAGGCTATAACCAATCTGGAAAATAGTCGTAGAGTAGACAAGAAAGATGTTGTTCGACCGCTTGGTCGCTGAGAAAGGATTTTCGCATGGCAAAAACCCTTGGACAAAAAGTCGGCGAATTCGTTAGACGCCGTTGGTTGGTGCTGACCATCGTTGGCATCGTGGTGGTTGTGGCCGCTCTGATTTTCAACAGTGGCCGCGCCGGTCAGTCAAAATTGCTGGCCAGCCTGCAGACTGCCACCGTAGAACGTGGCAACCTGACCGCTACCATCGGGGCTACCGGATCCGTGCGCGCGGTGCAAAGCGCAACGCTCGCCTGGGGCACTTCCGGTACCGTTGAGGAAGTCAATGTGGCGGTTGGAGACAGAGTGGGGGCGAATGAAACCCTCGCCACCTTGGAGCTGGGCTCTCTGCCTCAGAATGTGATCCTGGCGCAGGTAGATCTGAAAGAAGCGCAGGATGCGCTGGTTCTGGACTTGGCCGAAAAAGCCAAGACCCTCGCCGAGGCACAGGATGCGGTGGAGCAGGCCGAACGCACCCTCTACAATCTCACTCACCCCGGAAAACAAGTCGACATCGATCAGGCCTTTGCCAACATGGTATTGGCAGAAGACAGGCTGGAGCAGGCTCAGAAAGACTACCAGCCTTATGCCAATAAGCCCGAGACCAACCTGGTGCGCGCCAATTATTTACTCCGCCTTACCGAGGCGCAGAAGGCCTACGACTCTGCGGTGCGCCTCTACAACGCATTCACCGGTACAGCCAATGCCACTGACATATCGGTGGCCGAGGGTCAACTTGCCCTGGCTCGAGCCCAATTCGACCTCGCCCAGCAGGATTACGACAACACCGTCGCCGGTCTGCCGAACTCCGCCGAGGCGCGCGTGGCCGCAGCCGAGGCCGCGCTGAAACTTTCCCTCATCGAAGCGCCGTTTGGAGGCACCGTCACTGATGCTTTCCCTCTGCCTGGAGACCAGGTAGCAGCAGGCGTGGTTGTCTTCCAACTCGATGATCTTTCGCAATTGCTGGTCGACGTGCAGGTCTCTGAGGTGGATATCAACCGCGTGGAGGTTGGGCAGTCCGCGGTCATTACCTTCGACGCTGCCCCCGAGCGCGAATACCACGGCAAAGTGACCGGTGTAGCCCTGGCTGGCACCATTGACTCCGGGGTGGTGAATTTCCGCGTTACCGTTGAACTCACCGACCCCGACGAATTCGTCCACCCCGCCATGACCGCCGCAGTGAACATTATCGTCACCGAGTTACAGGGCGTGGTGCTGGTGCCTAACCGCGCCGTCCGCGTGCTGGATGGCCAGCGCGTTGTCTACGTGCTCCGCGATGGCCAGTTGGTCCCTGTCGAGGTGGTGATCGGCGCATCCTCCGAAACCTACAGTGAATTGGTGGGGGGAGAACTTGGGGAATCGGACATCATCGTGTTGAACCCACCCAGCTACACTTTTGAACCAGGGCAGCCGCCACCACAGGGGATCCAGTCCCTCTTCGGCAATGGCAATTGAATCATGAGTGATTGGGTTGTCTCTGCCACCGACCTGACCAAGGTCTACAAAATGGGCGATGTGGAAGTCCACGCCCTGCGCGGCCTTTCATTGAAGGTGAAAAGGGGGGAGGTGATGGCTATCATGGGCCCCTCGGGTTCTGGAAAATCCACGCTGATGAATATCCTGGGCTGTCTGGATCGGCCGACTTCCGGCAAATACGAACTGGATGGCGAAAGTGTGGCCAAGATGACCGACGACCAGCTGGCGGATATTCGCAACCGCAAGGTGGGTTTCATCTTCCAAACCTTCAACCTATTGCGCCGCGCCACCGCATTGGACAACGTGGAGCTTCCGCTTCGCTATGCAGGCATGACCAACGGCCGGCGCAAACGCGCTGAACAGGCGCTGGCCGCTGTAGGCCTTGGCGATCGTATGCACCATCGCTCCAACGAACTTTCTGGCGGGCAGCAGCAGCGGGTGGCAATCGCCCGCGCCCTGGTCAACGAGCCCGCCATCATCCTGGCTGATGAACCCACGGGCAATTTGGACAGCAAATCTGGGGCCGAGATTATGAATATCCTTCTCGCGTTGAATGAAAGTCGCGACGTCACATTGATCATTGTCACCCATGACGCCGAGATTGCCAGTCATACGAATCGCATCGTTACCATTCGCGACGGACGAGTCGAGGAGAAAATGAAGCGCCAGAAAGCCAGGCCATGAATCTTTCTACATCGTATTTTGCTGCGCTGGAAAGTTTAACTTCGAACAAGCTGCGCTCGACGCTTACTATTCTTGGCATCGTCATCGGTGTGGCGGCGGTGATCGCCATGCTGGCTATCGGTCGCGGCGCGCAAAGCACGATCACAGGCTCCATTGAAGGCATCGGCAGCAACTTGCTATTTGTGATTCGCGGCGGGGAGGATGACGAAGTTGGCAATGCGGATCCACTCACCCTCGAGGACGCGGAAGCCATGCGCGATAGCTTCCAGGCGCCGTCTGTGATCGGTGTCGCGCCGCTCCTACGCGGTGGAGGCCTTGTTTCCGCTCAAGGTGAATCTACCAATACTACGTTGGACGGCGTCACCACTGAATACGAAATAGTGCGTAATGCAACTATTGCCGAGGGTGAGTTCATTAATGACACGCACCTTTTGGGTCGCTCCGCGGTCGCTGTAATCGGTCCAACAGTGGCCGATACCCTCTTTGGCCGTCACGAAGGATTGGTCGGCGAATCGGTTCGCATCAACGGGCAGCCTTTCCGAGTGATCGGTGTGCTTGAGGAGAAGGGCGGCTCCGGCTTTGTGAACGAGGACGACCGCGTCCTGGTCCCTCTCACCACCGCCCAGACCCGGCTGTTCCAGCGAGTGACGACCAACAGCGTGGACATGATCATCGTCCAGGTCATAGATTCCGAGTCCGTACCGCAGGCAACCGAAGAGATTTCCGCCATCCTGCGTGCCCGCCATCGCACCGGCCTGGGTGAGGATGATTTCACCGTATTCAACCAACAGGATTTCCTGGCTACCGCGGAAACAATTACCGGTGTGCTGACCATCTTCCTTGGCGGCATCGCCGCCATCTCGCTACTTGTGGGTGGCATCGGCATCATGAATATCATGCTGGTCTCCGTGATCGAGCGCACGCGTGAGATCGGCCTGCGCAAAGCGCTGGGGGCGCGCAATCGCGACATCCTTGTGCAATTCCTCACAGAATCTTCCCTGCTCAGTTTGATCGGAGGTATTTTAGGCATCGTCCTCGGTTGGTTGATTTCAGTCGCCGTAGGCGCCATCGCCGCTACGGCCGACGCTGAGCTTAACCCGGCCATCGGCATTGATTCGGTGCTGATGGCAACCCTGTTCTCGGCAGCCGTAGGCCTTTTCTTTGGACTGTACCCCGCCAACCGCGCCGCCAACCTGGAGCCGGTCGAAGCCCTCAGATACGAGTAGGGGTTGCGCTTTTCACGATTTAGCTGGTAAGGAGTTATAACTGGCATGCATCTGAAAGGCATCGCCGCGGTTGTGAGCTTCGCATCCTTCGCCTAAGGAGCTATTGTGAAAACAAAAGACCTGCTTGCCTTCCTTGCCCTGAGTCTCGCCTGGGGCTCGTCTTTTTTCTGGATCAAGATCGCCATTCAAGAAGTTGGGCCGTTTATGCTGGTGGCGCTTCGCGTCTTGTTTGGCATCCTGGGTTTGGCAATTGTCCTGTTGTTCAATCGTCCCAAAGGAATGCCCGACCGCCGCACTTGGCAGATTCTCTTGCTCCTCGGCATAACGAATACCGCCCTGCCGTTCGTGCTGATCTCCTGGGCCGAGCAACACATTGATTCGGCGGTGGCTGCCATCCTTAACAGCAGCATGCCTCTGTTCACCCTGGTCATCGCTCACTTCACGATCGCCGATGACAAGATGAACCTGCAAAAGGTCATAGGTGTGCTGGTTGGCTTTCTCGGCGTGGTCGTCCTCACCGCTCGCGACCTTGGCGGCGACCTTCGTCTCAACCTGCTCGCGCAGGGTGCCATGATCGCGGCTGTGCTCTTCTATGCAGGCAGCACGGTCTTCGCTCGGCGCAATACTCAAGATATCTCACCAGTTGTCCGCGCGCTGATACCTCTGCTCTCCGCCGACGCGTTGATCTGGGCGGGGGCGCTGCTCACCGAATCCCCGATTACGTTCCCGGCGCTTCCGCTAACCTGGGGGGCGCTGATCTGGCTGGGCATCATTGGCTCGTGTATTGCTTACCTGCTTTATTACTATTTGCTGCATTCCGTTGGCCCCACTCGCATTTCTATGGTGACCTACATGTTCCCCGTCGTTGGTGTGGCTCTGGGAGTTTTGTTGCTCAATGAGCGCTTGGACTTTTCGTTGATCGCCGGGGCAGTCCTGGTTCTAGTCAGTCTTCTGATCGTCAATCGCAAGCCAACACTCGCCCAGCAACCGCAGCCTAAGCCCGCTGGTGCCCCGGCTGCTGATTGAAGTTGTATTGCAAATTACTAATAACCCATAACCGATGTCCAATAACCGAAGATCTTTTCTCCAATCTCCAGGGCTCTAATCTCTAATTCTGCTTGTTTCGGTTTCCGTTCCCCGCCAGGCCGCGCAGGAATTCCATCGCCGCGGTGGCCATGGTTTGCCCTTCGGTGATCACCCGCTCAGCTAATTCCCGCGCACGATCTCTGCGTATTTCGGGCTCCTGAGCGCCAAGTTCGTACAGTTCCACCAGCACTCCATGAGTGCTTTGGGGATGTATGAAAGCTATCTTCTTGCCCCCTGTGCCGATTTCTGGTTTTTCATTGATCAGCCGCATCCCTTTAGTCTTTAAGTGGGCCATGGTTTCTTCGATATCGTATACCTCGAAACAAATGTGATGCATGCCGGGTCCGCGCTTTTTAAGAAAACGCGCCACCCCGCTATCGTCTGCGGTGGGCTGCACCAACTCGACTTCGCTCTCCTGCGCCGGCAGAAAGGCCACCATGGATTTTTCGCTCGGTACGTCTTCCATATGCGAAAGGTCCAAGCCTAACGCGTCCTGCCAGAATTCCAGCGCCTTGTTGATATCTTCGACGACCAATGCGATGTGATCTATGCGTTTGACGAATCGCGCCATTGTTTCCTTTAGGTGACCGTTGGCTGGTATTCGCCCCAAAGCGTTCGCAGCCGCCCACAGATTTCTCCCAGAGTCACGTTGTTTTCCAGGCATTCAATGAAAATCGGCATCAGGTTCTCGGCTCCGCGGGCAGCCCCCTCCAGCTGGTTCAGCAGCTCAATCACACGCCCATTGTCCCGCGTGGCGCGCAACTTTGCCAGACGTTCACCCTGGGCTGCCTCGAGCTGTGGATTTACTTCCAATCTCTCCAATCGCGGTTTCTCTTCCACTTTGAAGGCATTTACCCCGACCACAATTTCCTCGTTTGATTCCAACGCCTGTTGGAAACGGTAAGAGGCATTCTGGATTTCGCCTTGTATATAGCCGGTCTCAATCGCAGCCAGAGCGCCCCCGCGCCTGTCAATCTCCTCAATGTACTCCCAGGCGCGTTTCTCGATTTCGTTGGTCAGAAATTCGATGGCGTAAGCGCCACCCAAGGGATCCACTGTGTCGCCAGCTTTGGACTCGTGGGCGATGATCTGCTGCGTACGCAGGGCCACACGCACGGCTCCCTCGGTGGGCAACCAGAGCGCCTCATCCATGCTGTTGGTGTGCAGCGACTGGGCGCCGCCCAGTACCGCAGCCAACGCCTGCACGGTCACACGTGCCACGTTGTTCTCGGGCTGCTGCGCTGTGAGCGTTGATCCCGCCGTTTGCGCATGGAAACGCAGCTTCCATGCGGCAGGCTGTTTGGCTTTGAACCGTTTGCGCATGATCCGCGCCCAAAGGCGGCGCGCCGCCCGGAACTTGGCAACTTCCTCGATGAAATGGTTATGCGCGTTGAAAAAAAATGAAATCTGGGCTGCAAATTCGTCTATGTCTAATCCCACTCGCAAGGCCTCTTCCACGTAGGCGATCCCGTTCGCTAGGGTGAAGGCTACTTCCTGCACGGCCGTGGAACCTGCTTCGCGAATGTGGTAACCGGACACGCTAATGGTGTTCCAGCGCGGGACCTCTCGCTGGCAATGGCGGAATAGATCGGTAATCAGCCGCATGGACGGCCTGGGCGGAAAGATGTAGGTTCCGCGCGCAATGTATTCCTTGAGAATATCGTTTTGCACCGTGCCGCGCAGTTGACTGGTTTTCACTCCCTGGCGCTTTCCAACGGCGATGTACATGGCCAGCAGGATGGCGGCCGGCGCGTTAATGGTCATGCTGGTTGACACTTTGTCCAGAGGGATTCCTTCGAAGAGTCTTTGCATATCCTCTAACGAAGAAATGCTGACTCCAACCTTACCTACCTCGCCAGCTGCCATCGCGTCGTCGGCGTCGTAACCTATTTGCGTTGGCAGATCGAACGCAACCGATAGCCCGGATTGCCCCTGGTTGAGCAAGTATCGATAACGTTTGTTGGATTCTTCGGCGCTGGCGTAGCCGGCGTACTGGCGCATGGTCCACAATCGGCCGCGATACATGTTGGGCTGCACACCGCGCGTAAAAGGATATTCGCCTGGGGCGCCCAGATCTTTGTCATACTTGACGTTGGCATCTTCAGGTTTGGCCGCTGCGGGCAGGCTAATTCCGCTGCTGGTCTCAAAGCTGCCCTTGCGTTCTTCGGGAGGAACTGCCAGGTGTTTCTTGGGCCCGACTTTGAGTTTCTTTGCTGGTTTCTTCTTAATCTTTGAAGCCATCTTTGCGAGTATAACCGCTCGGCTTGAACCCAGCTTATTTACCTTGTCTACTTGCCTACTTGTCTACTTGTTTCCTTGTCTACTGTTTACTTGTCCCGGTCCCTTCCTTCCAAATAGGGTATAGTTAACGATTGGAGAAGGAGTAGATGGCAAAAGAGAAAGACACCATTAAAGTTGAAGGGACGGTGGTAGAGGCATTACCCGGGACCCAGTTTCAGGTGCAACTGGACAACGGGCACAAAGTGCTGGCTTACCTCTCCGGAAAGATGCGCCGTTTTTATATCCGCATCTTGCTGGGAGACCGCGTAACGCTGGAAATGTCTCCTTACGACATGCAGCGCGGGCGTATCGTGTATCGTTATAGCAAAACCCCCAATCCCAACTTCGCCGAAAAGTAGTCGAACGATATCGCCATAACGAATAAGCCTGGCTCTGCTGGGCTTTTTGATTCTATGGCAATAGTACGGTTTCCCCGGCAATTATCAAATAAGGAAAAGAAATGTGATTCTCTTCGGCCATTCTCACCCAATCCTGGCCGAAATACAATGCCACTCCAATCAAGCTTTCGTTGCGCGTTGCCGTGTAAGTTTCCGGCGCTTCGACTTCGGATTCGACCAGTTCTTGCGGAATCTGGAGCATCGTTCCCGGCATTAGCAAGTAGGGCGGGGCGATCTGATTAAGCCTGGCAAGCTGCAGCCAAGCTACATCCAATTCTTGTGCCACATCCAATAGCAGATCGCCACGCTGGACTGTGTATGTATCTTTCCCATCGGGCCTCGCCTCTTCGTTCTGAGATTCCGTTTCCGACCCGTTTGGACTAGTAATAAGTAGTTGGCCGGGGTAGATCAGGTATGGGTAGCTGATATGGTTCCAAGCAGCCAAGTCTGGCCAAAACACACCAAGGCGCGTGGCGATTTTATTTAGCGTATCGCCGCGTTGAACAATGTAATCTCCTTCCGCTGCACTGGCTGGTGCCGTTCCACTCTGGCCACTTCCTTTTCCGATCACGGCCATATTGCCTAACACGTTCCAAGAGTTCAGGAAATTTTCGAGTGTGTGAGTAACTGTATATCCGGTGAGCGCATCCACTAGGTGCACGCGACTTTTGTCATAGCCGATCACAATCATGGTGTGTTCATTGTTTGCAACCGTTACGATTTGCCCATCCTGGGCCTCGTACTCGCGGGCGGTTCCCGCCCAGATTTGGCCGATGACCCAAACAATGACTGGGCGCCCCGCGGCAACCTCGCCTCGTACTTCGTCCCAACTCAGCCCGGTCCCGGCGTGCGTATCCAGGCCGTAAGCGCGCAAGGTTGCCGCCACCGGATCGGCGTGGACGCCGTACGAAGCCGGCGGGATATACCCCCAGGGATCGTTTGGATATCCGACAAAACCTTCATCGGGGTTATCCGAACGCGGCAGGCGATTCAGAAATTCGGTTTCGTCGATCTTGATACCCCAGTAGGCGGCCCAGTCGGCCGCGGACCGCGACTCACAGGAAAGCGAATATTGCTGTGCATGCCCGGCCACACCTGACACGTAAGCCTGGTCAGGGATTTCTGATTCCTGTGCCTGGGCCGTTCTCGCCATTGCGATTACTGCCAGGGTCACAATAAGGACGACCGCAACTTTTTTCATACGGGTTAATTATATAAATGAGGATCAAATCCTGAGCTTATAATCCAGCCATGGGGCGCTTTACGGATGAGGTCTTCAATTTGCTGGGCATCCGCCTTTCTGACGAGCAGAGGGCGGCCTTCGACCTGTATGCTCGCGAACTGGTGGAATGGAACCGGCGTTTCAATCTCACCAGTATCACCGATCCCGAGCAGATTCGCATCAAGCATTTTCTCGACTCGCTGAGCTGCTGGCTGGCGCTGCGCGAAACGCCACCCGGAAGTATGGTGGATGTAGGCGCGGGGGCCGGTTTCCCAGGCATTCCGCTCAAGATCCTTAAACCGGATATCCATCTGACCTTAGTGGAGGCTACCGCCAAGAAGACAGGCTTCCTGCTGCACCTAGTGCAATTTCTGCGCCTGGAAGACGTCCATGTAGGCACCAAGCGCGCCGAGGAATTCGGCCATTTGCCCATTCACCGCGAATCCTACGATTGGACCGTAGCTCGCGCTGTGGCACCGATGCCGGTTCTGGTTGAATACCTGCTGCCCCTGGTAAAGGTGGGTGGGCATGCCCTGGCTCAGAAGGGCAAGGATGCCGCTGCCGAAGTCAAGGCGGCCGAAGGCGCCATTAAGAAACTGGGCGGCGAGTTAGGTGAGTTGAAAAACGTTAAAGTGCCCGGTTTGGATGAAGATCGTTATTTGGTTATTATCAAAAAAATTTCACCCACACCCGAAAACTATCCCCGCAGGCCTGGTGTCCCTGGCAAGCGGCCGCTGAGCTAGCCACCTCTTCCAATACTTTCCCGCTAAAAGCCTCGACTCCTAAGGTGAGTCGAGGTTTTAGCCGGATATTCATAGCTTACTTTTGCAATCTCCCTTCCTCAACCTCCCACCTTTTCGCCTGCGACAGAAATTCCGGCGTGAACAGATTAAAATCCGTCGTAGTCAACAAGACCTGTTGCTTTTCGCCCAGCCTCCCCAACAAATCCGCACGCCTCGTTTCATCTAATTCCGCCAGTACTTCGTCGAGCAGCAGCACCGGTCGAAAGCCGCTGCGCGCCTGCATCCATTCGAGCTCAGCCAGCTTTAGCGTAAGCAAGGTTGTGCGCACTTGGCCGCGAGAGCCAAAGGTGCCCAGATCAACGCCATTGCCCAGAAAGCGGAGCTCGTCCCGGTGCGGGCCTATGCTGGTGCTGCCTCTGGCAATATCTTCTTTCCGCGAACCCTTCAGCGCCTTGGCGAATCCGCTACTCAGTTTGCCAAGTTCGACCCCGCTTCGATCCGTAGGCTCCTGGATCAGCGTTCTCTGCTTGGCGGGTACGGGAATGGGGTCATAGGTTGGGTGGTAGTTGAGCCGCAAAACCTCTGCGCCACGGGTCAGTTCGTGGTGCAGGCGCCCGGCCAGGGCATCCAGTTCCTGGACTGCCTTGAATCGGGCGTGCAGCAATTGCGCCGCACGCAGGCTGAGTTGCTCATCCCAGAAATCCATCTGGCTGGCGTCACCCCCGTTTTCGCTCAGCTGTTTTAGCAGCGCATTGCGCTGGCTCAAAATGCTTTCGTACTCGTTTAGCGCATCCCCATACCCCGGCTGCACCTGTGTCAGGGCCAGGTCAAGGTAGCGGCGACGGTGACGGGGCGTACCCTCGACGATCTGCAGCATCTGGGGCAAGAAGAGCACCGCCTGGAATTGCCCGGCTACTTCGCCGGCCTTCTTCTTGACGCCGTCGAGCAGCACCTCTTTGCGGCCGCGGTCGACTCCGTTGCGCGTTTGCTCCCGGATGATGCGCACTTCCATCTGGTGCTGGCGCCCGCCGCGGAGGTAGGTCGCCTGCAGCCGGGCCACAGCCAGCGGTTTGCGTGCCTCGATGAAATTGATCAGCTGGCGGTCAGTTTCTGCGTGGAAGGAATCCAGCGTGGCAAGGAAGTAAATGGCCTCGAGTAATGAAGTCTTGCCTTGAGCGTTGCGCCCCACGATTAGTACTGCCCCTTCGGGCACGTCGACATCCAGGCGCGCGAAGTTGCGGAATTGGCTAAGCGAGAGGCGCTGGAGTTGCATGTAAGAAATCTTACGCGAGCGGGGTTTCTTCCGCGTCTTCCTCCAGAGTGTGGATTTTTTCGGCGCGATCGATGAACAGCACGCCGTTCAAGTGGTCGACCTCATGCTGGAAAATGCGCGCCAGCCAGCCGCTGGCTTTGATCTTCACCGGCTGGCCGCGGCGATTGAGCGCCTTAACAGTTATCGAGGTCGAGCGCTCCACATCGCCCACCAATCCTGGAATCGAAAGGCAGCCTTCGGTGGCAGTTTCTTTTTCCGGCGAGGAGCGCGTGATTTCTGGATTCACCAATGTGAACAATTGTTTCGGCGGGGGGTTACCGTTGTCTTCCGGGTCTGGTTCTTCTCCGTATTCGACCACGATGACCCGCAGCGGCACGTTCACCTGCGGCCCGGCCAGCCCAACCCCCGGTGCGGCGCGCATGGTTTCCACCATGTCGGCAAGCAGTTGCTTGACCTCAGCGTCGACCTCTTTCACCGGCTGCGCCTTGCGGCGCAATAGTTCATCGGGGTGCTTTACGATTGCGCGAATGGACATGAAAAATCGGGGTTATTTTATCTCTCGCAGCTTTGGCGCCACTTATTGCCTCCCCTCCAGGTTTCGCCCCTCTCCCGCGTCAGCGGGAGAGGGGTTAGGGGGTGAGGGGATTCTGCCGCGTTCTTGCTCATAGACTCTCAGCCATTCAGACATGCGCCTCTTTTCGTCTTCTGCTTGCCCACGTGTTTGTCTCACCTTGAGTGCTTCCATGCGAGCGAAAATATCCTGCTGCACCTGAATCGGGTTTGCCACGTTTGCAAAATCCAGTGCGCTGTCGCCCACATTGATCCGCACCACACCAAAGTCCAGCAACAGGCCAAAAATGCCAACCTTGTGATTCTCGAGGCTGAGCACATTGGCAAGTGGTGCGGACTTTGTTATTTCGCTGCCCAAGGGTTTCTTTTCGATGTCAATGAGGCTGTCTGGCGTCAAAATGTAAATGTCATTCAGCCAATCCAGAATGCGATACATCCCAACTGCAACCGGCCCAACAAAAGCCGCAATGGCTGCCAACCAACCGAATGCGCTTTCTGGCAGGCCGCCGTAAATTCTCGGCAATACCATAAAGGCGGCAACCAAAATTACTGCCGGCAGGAATAAGTTGCTCACCAGCGTAAACCAGTGCTTGTGATAGGTTATCGAGTCGCCTTCAATGGTGCGCGTCTTGAAAAGGGAAAAGCCTTCGCTGTCGACGAGTTGCATTGGTCGCCGGGGAGGTTTCGGGCCGCTTGCCGGCTCCAAGCCCAGAGTCTCCCGCACTGCCTGTCGGATCATCTCATGTTTCGCCCGTCGATCTTCTTTCTTAAAACGCGAGGCATAATCCTCTATGAGGTACTTGGTGCGCATCGGCTCTCCCACGCTGGGCATTTTCACAGTTCCGGTGTACGTACGCACGATCACATCTCCGAAGCCCAGCAGTCGTCCCATTAGCGAGCTACGCACGTTGACGGATTGGATGTTTGCCAGCGGGGCCTCTGTGCGGCTGGAGGAGCGCAGCAAAACTTGCTCCAGCCAGACAACTCGAAGGTTAGTCACGAGGTAGAAATCATTGCGCCAGTCGAGGAATTCCCAAATTCCCAGCGCGACAGCGCCTAACAGCAATAATCCGCCGCCACACACCCAATAGAACTGAGCTCCGGAAGATGCCCCAATGGCGAACAGGAAAGCAACCATTCCCAAGATGGCTAAGCCTATTGAGCGTGTGAGCCGGAACCAGAGGTCACCGATATGTTTGCGCGCCACGTAATAAATGGCCTCCCCTTTTTCCAACCAATCTACGTCCACTTCATCTTTTAGCTTTTCGCTCAGCGAAAAGTGCCTCAATCCTTCGGCTACACTCGGAAACATTTCGAGCATCCAGCCAAATTCTTCGCGCATGAGGTAAAGCAAATGGGCTTCTTGCAGCGCGATGACCGCGGTTTCGCGCAACGTCCCGTTGAGCAAATCGAGGGCGCCGAAGGCGTCGCCGGTCTCCAGGGTGTTCTCACCGATTCTGCGGCCTTCGCGGACCTTTTGACTGAGCAACAAACCACCGCTCACGATATAGAAATTCTGGGCGCGGTCGCCTTCCCCATACAGTAAATGATCGGCGGGCAGCGCATAATCGTGAAGCCGGCCGCTGATCTGCTCCAACTCCGCCTCCGCCAGACCTTGAAAAAGGGCCATGCCTTTGAGCAATTCGACTCGCTCAGGCAAAGAACTTTGCATGCAGTGATTCTAGCAGACGCCGCTCTCATGGAGATACCGTGTAGGGATGGAAATTCTCATCACAAGCTTTGCCCTGAGAATGAATACGACGCCCAGGAACACAAAGAAAAAATCTTTGTGCTCGTCTATCTTTGCGGTTAAGGCATTGACCCTCGGATTTTGGACAGCGGGGTGTTAGAATCCCTGCCCCCATATCCATTCCCTAAGCGAGGCAACACTTAATGCCTGTTCATTTCGGCACCGATGGCTGGCGTGCCGTCATCTCTGACACCTTCACGTTTACAAATCTGCGTATGGTTGCCCAGGCCATCGCGGATGCTGTGCGAACCGGCATTCACAATGGCAACGGCGCCAAATCAAAGCACGCCGGCGGACCCGATATCGTGGTTGGCTTCGACACCCGTTTCCTTTCGGATCGATTTGCCCGCGAAGCTTCCCGCGTGCTTGCCGCCAACGGCTTGCGCGTTCACCTGGCCCAATCGGATTGCCCGACCCCGGCCCTTTCATTCGCGGTGAAGGATTTAGGCGCTAACTCCGGGGTGATGATCACCGCCTCGCACAATCCACCGCGCTACAACGGGGTCAAGCTGAAAGCGGCTTATGGTGGATCGGCTTCGCCCGAACTCTGTCATCGCGTCGAGATTTACTTAAGCGATAACGAAACGCGGGGTAGGGGCCCCAATCTTATCGAATTCGAAGAAGCTGTGGAAAAAACCCTAATTCAGCGTTTCGACGCCATCCCCGCATACGAAAAGCACCTGCATACGTTGATTGATTTCGATGTCATCAAGAAGCATCCTAAAAAAGTCGTTGTCGATTCCATGTACGGCTCCGGCCGCGGATTGATCGCCCGTCTGCTGGAGGCCGCCGGCTGCGAAGTCATTGAGATCCGCGGCGAGATGAACCCGGGGTTTGGCGGCATCCACCCGGAGCCTATCACCCCTTACCTGGATGATCTGGTACGAGCCCTCAAGGCGCGGTCCGGTTTTTTTGGCGTCGCTACCGACGGAGACGCTGATCGCATCGGTGCTATGGATGAATCGGGCGAGTTTGTAGATCCGCACAAGATCATGGCGCTTGCGCTCCGCTACCTTGTGGAATCTCGTGGGCTGAAGGGCAAGGTGATCCGCACGGTGTCAACCACGCGTATGGTCGACCGCCTTGCCGAACGATATGACCTTGAAGTCGAAGAAACCCCCGTGGGTTTCAACCACATCGCCGACCACATGCTCAACGGCGATGTACTCATCGGCGGTGAGGAATCAGGTGGCATCTCTTTCAAGGGTCACATCCCGGAAGGTGACGGCATCCTGATGGGTTTGCTCATTGTCGAGATGGTCGCCGCATCCGGAGGCAGCCTGCAAGAGTTGGTGGCTGGGTTGCTCAAGCAATATGGCCCTGCGCACTATTCGCGCACAGACCTGCGCCTCAAGCGCCCGGTGGAAAAGAAGGAGATGAACTTCCGGCTTACGGTTTCCGCGCCCGCCAGCATTGGCGGTGAGCAGGTGCTCAAGGTCGCCAACACCGACGGCACAAAATACATCCTGGCCGATGATTCCTGGCTGCTGATCCGTCCCTCGGGAACCGAGCCTGTTTTGCGCGTCTACGCCGAAGGCCGCAGCCCAAAGATGCTCAAAGCACTGATGGCTTTCGGCGAAAGGATCGCCGAGTCGGTAGCTTAATGCTGCGATTGTCTGGAAATCGAGGATTTAGTTTAGCTTCGATTGTTGAAGGTGATCAATTTCATCTCTGTCATTTCTTCGATTGCATACCTCAACCCTTCGCGTCCAAACCCTGATCGCTTAACACCGCCATACGGCATATGATCGATGCGAAACGTCGGCACATCATTTACCATCAGACCACCAACTTGGATTTGGTCAAAGGCCTCATAAACAACATTCATATCTTTAGTAAATAAGCCTGCTTGCAAACCAAAATCGCCGTTGTCTACGGCTTTTATTGCTTCACTGACTTCTTTATAGGGGTACAAACCCACTACGGGTCCGAAAGCTTCTTGGCAGGAAACTGACATATCAGGCTTAAGCGAGGCAAGGACAGTCGGTTGGAGCATCGTTCCTTCACGCGTTCCGCCAATAAGTGTTTCTGCTCCACCGCGTTTAGCTTCCGCGATCCAGCTTTCCAGCCTCTCAGCTGCACCTTTATCAATCATCGGCCCGACATCTGTCTTTTCATCCAGGGGATCACCCACCACGAGCGATTTCACGCGCGGGATGAGATCGTCGACGAAATCCTCATAGATTTTTTGAGCCACATAAACACGCTGAACGGAAATGCACGATTGACCTGCAAACGAGAACCCCCCCCAAGCTACTCGTTCCGCAGCATATTTAATATCAGCATCATCATGCACGATAGCTCCGGCATTGCCGCCCAACTCCAGGGTGACGCGTTTCATACCCGCTCGTCCTTTCAACTCCCAGCCAACTGCTGGACTGCCAGTGAAGGTGAGCAGTTTTATACGAGGATCCTCCACAAGAGCCGCAGCATCTTTGGTTGCTGAAGGCACCACAGAGTACCCGCCTTCCGGCCAACCCGATTCGAGTAACACCTCGCCTAATTTGAGCGCACTGACTGGAGTAGCGCTGGCGGGTCGCAAAATAATTGGGTTGCCTGCTGCCATAGCCGGTGCAACTTTGTGGGCAACGAGATTGAGCGGAAAGTTAAAAGGAGAAATTCCCACAATTGGTCCCAACGGCACATGCGTCACATGCCCAACTCGGCCATCGGTCCCAGGTAGCCAATCCAAGGGAATTACTTGTCCGTAAATCCTTTTCGATTCCTCTGAAGCCACTTGAAAGGTGAAGATAGCCCGATCGACCTCAAGTCGAGCGGTGCGGATGGGTTTACCCGCCTCCAAGCAAATGGTGCGCGCAAAATCTTCTTTTCGGGCAGCAATACCTTGACTGATTTTCATCAATACTTCGGCGCGTTTCCAACTGGGTAATTTGCGCGTGACTAGGAAAGCTTTTTCCGCGCTATTTATCGCCTGCTCGATCTCTTTGGAACCCGCACGGTGTACAACCGCTACGAGTGCGTCGTCATAAGGGCTGTGAATTTCGATTGCATCACCCGTTTTCATCCACCTGCCGTTTAGCAATATGCCGTATTCGCCCAACTCCGCAGGTTTACTATTGTCTTTAGCTGTACGCGTCTCGGACCCACGTAATCGGTTTGCTGTTTTCATGCCTCTCCTCACGGGTTGCAATAGCTAATGAACTGCCGAATCCAGGGCTGCCCCAAATATCTCAAGGGCTTTCTCAATCTCGTCTGGACTTACATTTATGGGGGGGATCATCCGTAAAGTGTTATCCCAGGGGCCGCACGTTAAAAGCAGAAGCCCGTTTTTTAGACAAATTTTTTGGATTGACTTCGTTAGATCCTTGTCTGGTTTTCCTTGCTCCGTACGGAATTCGCAGCCGATCATTAATCCTAACCCGCGAAGATCGGCAAATGTCTTGAACTCTTTTTGGATTGATTTAAGGCCATTCATCAACTGTTCTCCTCGGAGCTGGGCATTTTCCAGCATTCTTTCCTCGCGGATCGCCCGAATGGTTGCTACGGCTGCCGCGGCGGAAATTGCGTTCCCGCCAAAAGTACCTCCGTGAGATCCAGGTGTCCAGCGATCCATCAATTCACGTCTGGAACAGACACCCGAGATGGGCATCCCAGATGCCAACCCTTTTGCAACTGTGAGAATGTCGGGAGCAATGTCAAAGTGCTCGTACGCAAACCAACGTGCGGTCCTGCCAAATCCGGTCTGAATCTCATCCAAAATTAATAAAATTTCGTGTTCGTCGGCGAGGCGCCGCAATCCTTGAATAAAGGATTTGGGAGGAACTACGTAACCTCCTTCGCCCAAAACAGGCTCTATCAGTATCGCTGCGGTTTCGGAGGGGGAGGTTTGCGTCAGTAGTAGGAGCTCAAGCTCCTCTAAACACCATTGGCTGGTGGTTTCAGCATCCCATCCATAGCGAAACGCGTAAGGGAAAGGAGCGACAAATACTCCAGGCATGAGGGGCTGGTATCCCCCACGATAAATTGTTTTGGATGTTGTGAGCGACATGGTTCCCACCGTGCGCCCATGAAAACTTCCTTGAAAAACGACAATATTGGGCCGACCCGTAGCCATGCGGGCCAATTTGATTGCACCTTCAATCGCTTCTGCCCCGGAATTGCTGAAGAAGAAGGAATCCAGGCTTGAGTGTACGATAGAGTGCAACTCAGCGGCCAGCTCCAGCATTGGCTTGTGCATTACGATATTTGCTTGCCCATGGATCAACTTGGCTGCCTGCTGTTGGATCGCAGCCACGACTTTCGGGTGACAATGCCCTGTATTAGTAACCCCGATTCCGGTTGTGAAGTCTAAATACTGTTTTCCACTTTGGTCGAATAAGTAACTCCCTTCTGCCCTTTCAACGA
>DATDRZ010000109.1:0-3313 GCA_035291465.1 Anaerolineales bacterium | reverse complement strand
GGAATAATGCCGCCGAGGAAAACGCGGACTTGATCCTGGCCGTTCTTGCGCAACAGTTCGATCACTCGCGGTACCAATGCCATGTGAGCGCCGGAGAGAATAGACAGCCCCACTGCATCCACGTCTTCTTGCAACGCGGCCTCAGCGATCATCTCCGGGGTCTGGCGCAGTCCGGTGTAGATGACTTCCATGCCGGCATCGCGCAAGGCGCGAGCGATCACTTTGGCGCCGCGGTCGTGGCCGTCCAGGCCCGGCTTGGCCACCAGCACGCGGATTTTCTTCTCTGCCATCATTCGGGATTATACCGTGACCGGATCAAGCCTCGACTCCGACTCGGAGTCGAGGCTTTAGCCGGTTTTGGGATGTTATACTGCGCGAACCCACACCATCGCACAATAACGGAGAGCATATGAAAGATTTCCTGGCGATTGCAGATCACAGCCCCGATGAACTTCGCCATTTATTGGATCTAGCTGTCAAGCTGAAAGCCGAACACCAAAAAAGCGGCAACGAACCTGTACTTAAGGGCAAAGCGCTGGCTATGGTCTTTCAGAAGCCCAGCCTGCGCACGCGCGTCTCTTTCGAAATGGGCATGCAGCACCTGGGCGGCCACGCACTGTACATTGGCCCGCAGGAGATCGGGCTGGGCCAGCGCGAATCCATCGCCGATGTAGCGCGTGTGCTGGACGGGTATGTGGAAGGGATTATGGCCCGCGTTTTCGCCCACCAGCACGTATTGGATTTAGCCAAGTGGTCTGAACGCCCCGTGATCAATGGCCTCAGCGATTACAACCACCCCTGTCAGGGGCTGGCCGACGCGCTGACCATCTATGAGCATTACAAGTTTAAGCTTGAAGGTTTAAAGGTTGTTTTCGTCGGAGACGGCAACAATGTAGCCGTATCTTTGATGCATGTCTGCGCCAAACTGGGAATGAACTTTGTGTGCGCCAACCCCGAAGGATATGACCTCGTTGCCAGCGCCGTGGAACTTGGCAGGCAATTTGCCAAAGAGAGCGGCAATAAGATCGAGTTGCTGCACGATCCGCTAACGGCAGTCGAAGGCGCAGACGTGATCTACACCGACACCTGGACCAGCATGGGCCAGGAAGAAGAAACCAAGAAGCGCGAAGTCGTGTTCCCGCCTTACCAAGTCAATGCCAAACTACTGCAGAAGGCAAAGCCTTCGGCAGTAGTAATGCACTGCCTGCCCGCGCACCGCGGCCAGGAGATCACCGACGAAGTCGCCGACGGGCCGCAGTCGCTGCTGTTCCCGCAGGCGCACAACCGCCTGCACGCGCAGAAGGCAATATTGGTCGAGTTGATGAGTTAAACAAACTGGACGGCCTTCGCCGTCCAGTCGAATAGTAAGAGGGGTGATTATTCGTGTGATTCGTCCGTATAAGAGAGCAGCGCCAAGTGCCGGGCGCGTTTGATGGCGCGGGCCAGCTTGCGCTGATTGCGAGCATTGACGCCGGTCTGGCGTCGAGGCCGGATCTTGCCTTCAGGGGTCAGGAAACGCTTGAGAAGGTCGACGTCTTTGTAATCGATCTTCAGCGTCTTATCCGCTTCAAAAGGATCGACTTTAGGCTTGCGGAAATAACGGCCACCGCGGCCGCCACGCTCCTCGGCTCCCTCCTCGGCTCGTTCATCACGTTCAACTCGTTCTAGATCTCTGTCTCTCATGCTTGGTTAGCTCTTTCTATGGATAGATATCATTCAAAACGGGTTCATAAGCGCATATGCATCCGCCGCGGCGGGAACAACCTTCCACCGGCAGGGCGGGTACCTCTAACTTGCTGTAAACGCCTTGTACGGTTTGAGCCGTGCTGCAATTATCGGGTCCAGCCACGCGTACCAAATCGACACGCGGGTTGGCTTGCAGCCTGGTCAGCAAATCAGCCTGCTGGCGCGTCTTGTAGGCAATATGCTCAGCCAACTGTTGCACTAGATAGCCCGCTATCTTAGGCAATATCCTTTAAGGTCATGCCGTTGCTGCGCAAATAAGGCAACAGGCCGTGCAAGTCGATGCTGCGCATATCACGCGTCGACAAGCGAAGCTTCACGAAACGGTTCAGCTCAGGAACCCAGACGCGCTTGTCGTGCAGATTGACATCCCAGCGACGGCGGGTCTTTTTCTTGGAAAAGGGCACGTTGTTGCCGTAATTCGGCCCCTTACCTGTGATAGCGGATCTTTTCGACATGAAAATTTGCTCCTTACTTTAACAGCGGGCGATTATACCAAGAAACCGCTTGCGGGTTTCGCAGTCAAGGCAAGCTCTGCTTGCCGCAGTTGCGAGGCGACGAAGCAATCACCTTACCGAGTTACTTCCCAAGCCAAATGCTGGATTTCGGGAGCGATCAACTTCTCCCACGCAAGGCGGACAGCGGCAGGGGAACCGGGAGTGGAGATGACCACCTTGCCGCGATAAACTCCGGCCGTGGCCCGAGACATCATTGCGGCCGCACCCACCTGCTCCCAACTCAGCATGCGAAAAAGCTCACCGAAGCCGGGCAAAGTCTTTTCCAGGGCGCGGCTCAGGATGTCGTAAGTGGTGTCGCGTGGTGAGATGCCCGTCCCACCATTGAATAGCAATATCTGGGCTTCGCCATTGGCTAGCTCATTGAGCAGATTAACGATTTGCGCGGCATCGTCTTTTACTACGTGGTAGGCGACGACGCGGTGACCCAGACTATCGATTTCGCCGCGCAGATATTGGCCGTTGGTATCCGTCTCAGGGATGCGCGAATCACTGACGGTAACAATGGCCAAAGAGACAGGACCCTTTTCAGCGGCAATCTCTTTGTGCTTGGCGGTGGATTTGGATTCCTGCTCAACCATAGGGCAATTCTACTCGCGGCAATAGGCCACCTGGCACTCAGTACTGGCTCCGGCACAGAGATGCATAGAGAAACAAAAAGTCTCTCCGTGTCTCCATGCTTCCGTGGTTAATCTTTTCGCGGTGTCATACCGCCACATTTTCCCCAGATTTCGTTTTGCGGGGCGGCAACCGTGTCCTATAAATGGAGTCGAGGCTTCAGCCGGTCGCACACATTTCCGGCTAAAGCCTCGACTCCACAACAGACAAACTCACCACTAACTTCGCACAGCCGCCCAAAGTAGTTTCGCCAGATTGATTAAACTCGGCGAATGCTGATAGCGCGTGTCCTGGCGGTAATAGTGATAGCTGCGCTTTGCAGTGGCGGTGTAAGGATCGGGAATGGAAATAAACGGAGCGTAGATCACTGATTTCTCGGCCTCAGCGAACATCAGCGGGTTGTGTACCTTCCCTATACCCGATTGAATGTCGTAGGC
>DATDRZ010000108.1:0-16096 GCA_035291465.1 Anaerolineales bacterium | reverse complement strand
CCGCGGATAGGCATTTGGGTTTCCCATCCCAGACAGCTGCTAATTTGTTCCTTCAGCCCCAGGCTCCCGTTAACTTCTCCGTGTGTGATGAAGGTTTGCTTGGGCGCCGACCCGAAACCGGAAAGCCAGGTGAGCAGTTCGGGCTGGTCGGCATGCGCAGACAGGGCGGGCACTTGAGTAATCCGAGCTTTGACCGTCACCTCGTCGCCGTGAATTCGAATGCGATCCGCGCCCTCTAGCAAACGTCGGCCGCGGGTGCCTTCGGCCTGGTAGCCGACAAATATCACTGAATTCTCCTTATGCGGCAGGCGCCATTTAAGGTGGTGGAGAATTCGTCCGCCGCTGCACATTCCGCTGGCCGAAATGATCACCGCCGGGCCGCGTATTTCGTTGAGCGCTTTGGATTCTTCCACATCGCGAACAAAATGGGTCTCAGGGCAACGTAATGGACAGACCTTGTCGTCCATTAGTAAGTTAATGTCCAGGTTGTGGTCATCGCCATATCTGCAATAGATATGGCTGGCATCCGCTGCCATTGGGCTGTCGATGTAGATGGGCAGATTGGGGATGCGGCCCGCGTCTTGAAGTTTCCGGATGAGGAAAAGGATTTGCTGGGTGCGACCAACCGCAAAGGCCGGCACCAGCATTACAGATTCGCGCTGGATCACGGTATCCAACTCTTCGGCCAATCTGTCTTCCATAGATTCGCTTCCATGGCCACGATTCCCATAAGTTGATTCCACCAATAGCGTGGTGGCTTCACTCATCAGGCTAGGCGGCTTCATCATTTCGCTATTAAAGCGACCCAGGTCACCAGAGAAAACGATGGATGATTTTTCACCTTCTATTTGAATGATCGCAGATCCCAGGATGTGCCCGGCCGGATGCCAGGTAGCTGTTAGATAAGGAAACCAAATGGGTTCCCCAAATTTCGTCGGCTTTATTAATTTCAACGTTGCCTCGGCATCCGATAGCGTGTAAAGAGGTAATGGCGGCTTATGCCGGCTATAACCCTTCTTTTCTGCGTAGAGTGCATCTTGTTCTTGCAAGTGGGCGGAATCGGGTAAAACCAGTTTGAGCAAAGCGCAAGTTGCGTCGGTCGCAAATATCGGTCCCTCATATCCCTGCCGCACAAGCCGGGGCAGCAACCCGACATGATCGATGTGCGCGTGGGTCAGCAGCACGGCATCCAACTCGCGCGTGTCGAATCCGAAGCACGTCCAGTTCAGCTCTTTGAGTTTGCGCGACCCCTGGAACAGGCCGCAGTCAACCAGTATTTTGGCGTCATGAATCTCAAGCAGATAGGAGGAGCCAGTTACTGTTCCTGCCCCACCCAAGAAGGTGAGCTTCGCCTTCGATGAGATCGAAGTTCGTGGACGGTTAGTGTTGGCGACGACCGTTGCCATTTGAAAGATGCCCGTCTTCCAGCCAAAGAACGCGGTCGGCAATGCGTTCGAATTCCGGATTGTGCGTCACGATGATCATGGATCGGCCCTGCTCTCGGCCCATGCCATGGCAAAACAGTTCCATTACTTCTTCACCGGTCTTGCTGTCCAGGTTACCGGTGGGCTCGTCAGCAAGGACCAGTTGAGGATCATTGGCCAGGGCGCGCGCGATGGCTACGCGTTGTTTCTCGCCCCCAGAAAGGTCCGCTGGCAGGTGGTGCTTGCGGTTGCCCAGCCCCAATTTGTCCAGGATATCTGTGGCGCGCTGAGAGGCAGCTTTTCCGCGTTTGCCTGCCATGTTCATCACGATCTCGACATTTTCGCGGGCGTTCAGAGCGCTGAGCAGGTTATAAGCCTGGAAGATAAATCCGAGCGTATGCAGGCGCAGGTCCGCTATTTGGCTCTCGCTCTTTCCGTTGATCGCCTCTCCGTCGATCAATAACCTTCCCTCAGTTGGTTTAAGCAGCAACCCGGCCATGCTGAGCAAAGTAGTCTTTCCGCTGCCGGATGGTCCCATGATCAAGACGATTTCACCCGGTTCGATTTTCATAGAGGCGTGATCCACAGCGTTGACCGCCACATGACCCTTTCCATAAGTTTTCGAAACCGATTCCATTTCAAAAATTGCGCTCATGCTTGCTCCTAAACTCAGGCCTTGAATGCGATTGCTGGATCCAGGTTTGCAATACGGCTGGCCGGCAGCAGCGCAGCCAATCCCGTGACAACGGCCATAATGGGAACTTGATTCAACACATAAGCCGGATCGATCAGGATCAGCATGTCTGGCGAGACTTTTGTGATTAACGTCGCAACCCCATAGGCCACACCAACACCAAGCAAGATACCAAGCGCCGCGCTGATCAGGGCCTGGCCTAGGACCACAATCGCCAGCCGGGCATTGTTGGCTCCCAACGCCTTCAACATCCCATATTCACGTGCCCGCTCCAGTGTGGCGGTGTAAATGGTCAAACCGATCACCAAAAGGCCCACGATGTAGGCAATGATGTTCATGGCGCGGATGATGTCGACTCCCATTTGGCGGATCAGTTCCTTGTCGCTGGCGGCAAATTCGGCTTGTTGCATGACATTCAGATCGGGGAGCTCGGATTGCATGCGCGCCGCCAACCCATCCACATCGAACCCAACCTCCGGTCTGACTAGCGCGAAGCTGGCAGCATCCGGCTGCACAGCCATCCATTCGGAAAGAGTCTGCTTATTGACAAAGGCCAGGCTGCTGCCAATGCCAAAATTGCCGCGGCTCAAACCAATGATTTCATGATCCTGATCGTACAGGCTCAGGTTGTCCCCAAGTTCAACCCCCAAGCGCTTTGCCAGTTCGGCATCGATGACGATCTCATCCCGCTCCGGATTCTGCCTCCCTTCGACCAACTTCCAGGGTCCCCCAATTTCCGCTTGGGGATCCACACCGATGATGTAACCCAGGATCGAATCTTCGCCTGATTCGAGATTTCCGCCGCTGTATAAAACTCCCGTAATATCCTTGACCCCTACGATTTGTTCGGCTTCCGTAATTAACTCGGGCGCAATGTACGATGAGGACATGTGCATGTTCGACACGCCGGATTGCATCAGCCAAATGGGCGCCGGTTCATTCTTGATGTAGGCCACGGCAAATTCTTCGGAGCCGGCAAAGATGCCCGCGATGACCAGGATCAACACGAGAGCCAATGCGATACCTGTAACACTGATCGCCATACGGGTCGGTTCGTTCGTCAGATTGCGCCAGGCAAGTTTGAGCATCTCGTCAACCCTCAAGCCTTGAAAACATCCAGTACATCAATGCGGTCCAGCCGCCGGATTGGCAATATGGCGGCCAGCAGAGTCATGATCAATCCCAGGACGGCGATCTTCCATACACTATCAGGGAGAATAGTGACATTGAACTGCGGCCACTGAGCCATGATGAGAGCTGCAGACGAATAAGCCAGCGCTACGCCGATGATGAGGCCCAGGAAACTATTCAATAAACTTTCCTGGAGGACGACGACATTGAGCCGCAACGGCTTGGCTCCAACCGCCTTCAGCAATCCATACTCACGCAATCGATCCATGATCGAGGTATAGGAGGTCAAGGCCATGACCGCCACGCCGATGATCACTGCTACGAAAAGCAGCACATTGATCGGTCGATCCATCACTGCGGCGATGGCCCGGCGATCTGTATCGGCTATCTGATCCGGCTGGATCGCCTTCACGTTCGGGTATTGAGTTTCGATCGCCTCTTTTGCGGCGTCCAGGTTGGCCCCATCGTTCAAGCGCAGCAAATGGTAGCTAACTGAATCCACTAGCCCCAGCGCTTCCTGGGCGGCCGGGAGTGTGACAAATGCATACGGGGCCATCCACGAAGCGGTGCCTCTGGTCAGGCCTACAACTTCAAATTCGCGGCCTAGCACTTCAACCGTATCCCCGATCCTGATTCTCGAACGCTGGGCTAGCCAGGTATCTAGCAGGATTTCGTTATCCTGCTCCAAATATCCGCCCTCGCCCAGATTCCATGGATCCCCAAGCCCGGAATCGGGCTCATAACCAACCAGCACGATGGGCGACTTATCCTCATCGACGGTAAAGATGACTCCCGCGACAGCGATGTGCCCGGCTTCGCGGGCACCGGCGAGTTCCTCGAGTTCAGTGTGGATATCGCCGGGAAGCACGGAATTGGCGCTGACCACTCCCTCGTTGCCGCTTTGCGTGGCGACGAGATCGACGTCCAGATTGTCGACGTAGGCAGTCAGGGCGGAATACAAGCCTTCGCGAAATCCCATCAGCAAGAGGATCATGGCTAGCGAAGCGCCAATACTCGAAACGCTCAATACCAACTTCCCTTTTTGGAAAAAGGCATTGCGTCTTGCGATGGGTACTGTCATTTTTGGTTCGCCACCTGACTTGTTGAGGGCCTTCCCCCTTTCTAACGGGAAGGGTGTCTGCGAGCAGGGAAGGGTTATTTACTAAGCTACTTCTGTCAGCAACAGTGCAAAGTAGTTATGGTTGCTGGCTCGGCCTGCGTTGGCAACGGATGACATTAGTTCTTCCGGCTTGACTTTGAGCGGATCATAGGTGACTTTGGCCACGCCGCGTTCCAGCTCGACGTCAGCGCGCAACACACCATCCGGCTCGAGAAGTGCATTGTGCACGCGGCGCGCACAGTTCTCGCAGCCCATGCCACTGATCGCCAGCCATACAACGGATGCATTTTGCAGCGCTTCATTGTCTACCTTCTTTTTGACTTCATCGACATGGCAATTCGCTTCATGCTTCATCTCAACACCTCTTTTCATTTATAGGGAAGCATAGTTCAACGAAACCAGCCCTCCATCGGCGATGCGGCGCTCCGGTCATAGGCAGAACTGCCTACGGTCCAAAGGCCATTAGCGCGTTGGTAGTGCGCAGCCCGTTTTTCTATACTTGGGCAAATCCGTCCTCACCATGTTCAATTTCACACCCATACTGACCCTGGCTCAAAGTCATGAGGGCGCCCTCTTGGATGTAACTTCGCGTTTGCGATCCGACAGGTTGAAGGTGGTTCGTTCCTTTGACCTCCAATCGGCTTGTGCTACTTCTCCAGGTCAACTTTGTCCCCATCACCGCGAAGAAGCGTGTGACTGCCAACTGGTTGTCCTTCTGGTCTATGCTGACGATGGCGCGCCGGTCTCGCTCATCGCCCACAGCAACGATGGCCTTACTCAATTTGGTTTGGGAATTTTCCCCGACGAAAAACCGAATCCCGCCTTGGAATCTCGAATCACCAACGCGTTGATTGGGTATCCTAAACCGTACACAATCGTTAGGAACGTGGATGCCACAAAAAAATAGGCAGAGTGACCTTGCTTTTAGGGCTGACGTGGCCCTGGGGCATTTAGCCGCTGTCCGGGGTATGCTGGAAAACAAGGCGCCGATGGAGAAAATATTGCATCAAATTTGCGCGGTCCAGGCCGCCCTGGAAAAGATCAAAGCCAATATTCAGAGCCAGCTGCTTGAAGAAGGTATCTCGGCGATCCGGGCAAACCCTTGCGGCGAAGTTAATGAACAGCAAGTGGATAAGCTGATAAGCTTGTATACTACTTTTCACACTAAACGATGATGATATAAAATGGAGGCCAGAATGGCAACAGATCCAGTTTGTGGAATGCAGGTAGACGAGAAAAGCCCGGGAGCCACTGCTACCTACAAAGGGCAAACCATCTATTTTTGTTCTGCGGGATGCAAAGCGGATTTTGAAAAAGATCCTGAAAAATATATGCAGAGCCATCAAGGTGGGGAGAGCGCGCACCATTAAGGTTTTTGGTTAGGGATGGGGTGATATGCTCCCGCTTCCGAGCGGAATTGGGCAAGATTCCCACCCCTCACCCCTTCTTCTAATAGAATCTCACTGTGGCTAAAGCCAAAGAAACGATTCGGGTCTTGTTAGCGGATGACCACGCTGTGGTGCGCGCGGGTATCCGGCAGTTTCTGGAGCAAGAAAAAGACATAGAGGTCGTAGCCGAAGCCGGCGACGGTGAGGAAGCCCGGAAGTTAATTGAGAAGCACAAACCTGACGTGGCTGTGCTCGACATTCAAATGCCAATGGCGAGCGGCATCGACGTCACCCGCTGGGTGCGGTCTGAAATCCCGAGCATCGGGATTCTGATCCTAACTGCATATGACGACGATCCATATGTGTTAGCCGTCCTCCAGGCCGGCGCAAACGGCTACGTGTTGAAAACTGCTTCCCCTGCCGACGTGATCCAAGCCGTCAAAGATGTTCACGACGGCAAATCGGTCATGGATGCCGCTATTACTAAAAAACTATTTGCCCAGATCAAATCGCCGCGCGAAAAGGAATTCCTAGAAGAACTAACCGAACGCGAAATGGACGTGTTGCGGTTGGTTGCCAAAGGTTTCACGAACAAAGCGATCGGCGTTCAGTTGAGTATTAGCGACCGCACCGTGCAAGGGCACCTGGCGCACATCTTCGGCAAGCTGCAGGCCGCCAGTCGCACCGAAGCGGTGATGCGCGCCGTCTCCCTGGGCTGGCTGCCGCCGGACATAGGTCAACTGAAGCAAGACTAAAACATGCGAGTTTTAAGATTGCAAGAGCCCCGCGAGTTTGCGGGGCTCTTTTGTGCAACATGTGGTGGCAACAGAGTACGCTGAATCGTCAAAAACCAAATATGTCGCCATATTTACGAACTATGAATTTGCCCAATAGATAGCCCAGGAATATGCCCGCTGCCCCTGCGACCCAATGCAAGGGATGTGGCCTGCTCGCCAATCCGATTTCACCAGAGAAATAGCCGATGAGACCTAACACAAAGGCAGTGATATAAACCGTAATGGGCGTCAACGCCTTTTCGGGCTTTCGAGCGCTTCGTCCTTTCATTCATGCCGTCCTTCTTTGAGGCGCGCTGCCCAGTCGCTATTGGGTTACCACCATGGTGCCATACATGCCTTGCTCGTAATGGATCCCTTCTTGTTCAAAGCATCCGAACTCCCACTCACCCAGCATTTCTTCGGTCACTGTAAAGGACATAGTTCCTATTTGGTTGCCCATTCCCGGCAAGCTGACCATAAACCCACCGTGTTCCTCCGTGCCTGTCATTCCCATTTCTTCATCCCCCATATCCATGCCTTCTTCCATCCCATCTCCAAAGGTAACCGTGGGTTCCATGCCGGCCATCATGAACATATCAGTTTCGTAGCCGTTTGGTTGGCCGGCATCGCCCATCATCATATTTCGTCCAAACATGATCTCATGCTCCAAGGCTCCTTCATTCACTAGATTCAGCGTCACCTGCTGACCCACCTTTGCCTCGATGATATTGGGCTCGAAGGCAAACTCGCTCATGCGGATCGTCATTTCCAGCGGCTCCGGTGCAGCCGGCCCGCACGCCGCTAAAACTACCCCGGACAATATGAAAGCAGCGACAAAGATTCCTTTTTTCATTATGCTTGACTCCTATCTTCTTTAATTGGGCGGATTGAAGCTAACGATCAATCTTATTCATTCCCGGGATGCACTTCTATAGGCGAAATGGCTTATCCATCAATACGCCATTTTGCCTACGTCATTAATTGCGCGCTCACCAGCTCTGCGGGGGTTGTTCCGAGCAAGCCGCTCTTTGTGGCGACGAAGGAAGGTGGGATGAAGGGTCGTTTAGAGTATCATCTCCCCGACTGTGCGCATGAAAAAACAATCGAAAACGAATTCTGCAAAGGTTGATTTCCGATGGCGCGGCCTTACTACCCAGCTGTTCTTGCTGCTTGTCCTCCCGTTAACTGCCATCGCTTTAATCGTGATCTTCGCCAGCCTTCGCCTGCACCAAGACGCCATGCGAGCGCTGGTCGGCGAGCGAGACCAGTTGGCGGCTGGGGCTACCGCCAGCGCTTTAGGCGCCGAGTTCATCCATCGGGCAACCAGTCTTCAAGGTTTTGCTTTCCGTATTGCCGAAAGCAGCCAGCCGGCGTCTGTTTTGGCTAATTCTGGATACTTATTGAATGATTTCGATTCGGGTTTGGCGGTTATCAGTTCGGATGGTGACTTATTGGTTGCCAGTTTTTCGTTGTTTCCCTGGGCAGAACTACTTCAACGGCAGAGCCCACTTGATTTTTCGTCCGTATCAAGTTCGGCCGGGGAACCGATATTCTTTCCATTAGCCGACTTCCCGGAACCTGGCGATTTTCATGTCATCGCAGTAACGGCAGCGGACAGCCAATCGCCTTTGGTGGCCGGGGCCTTTTCCATCTCCTTTGCCGAAAGCATTATCGCCCAGGCATTTCCTTCCCGCGTACAGACAGGCATTTCGCTAGTTGACACGGCGCATCAGACTGTTTACCAAACTGGTGCAACGGATTTGACCATGGACGCTTTTCAGCGCGGGATCGCTTCCGCCTTGGCTGGGGACACCGGAGCCGAAAACGCAACCTGGCAAGATCAGGAATATGTGATCGCTTACGCGCCGGTTGCCCCGATGGGATGGGCGCTGATCATACAGGAATCCTGGGAATCAATCGAATCCCCCATCTTGCGAACGACGCAAACCGCTCCTCTATTTCTCGTTCCCATTATTCTCTTTGCCCTCCTGGCTTTGTGGTTCGAAGCCCGCCAAATCGTTCGCCCCCTGCAATCTCTTCGCGAGAAGGCCGCCACCTTGTCTTGGGGTGAATTCAATCGCATCAAAGATCCAGTCGGCGGCATTGAAGAGATCCGACGATTGCAAAATGAATTGGTGCACATGTCCATTAAGGTGCAGCGTGCGCAACGCGGTTTGCGGGGTTATATCGGCGCCATTGTCGCAGGGCAGGAAGAGGAAAGGCTGCGCCTCTCCAACCAATTACACGACGAGACGATCCAATCGTTGATCGTACTAAATCAGCGCGTCCAGCTTGCCTTGCTCTCAACCCGTGAACGTAAAGCAATTGAAGAACTGAAGTATCTGCACACTAAGATCGAAGAAACCATAAGGGACTTGCGGAACACCATACGCGGCCTGCGACCGCCTTACTTGGAAGATTTGGGCCTGGCCGCTTCGTTGGATACCTTATGTCGCGATAGCGCTTCGGCGTTCAAGGTCCCCGTGGAATTTACTCTTTCTGGCAGGGAACGCCGATTGAAATCCGAGGTGGAATTGGCTTTATACCGCATAACACAGGAGGCATTGAACAACATCAATCGTCATGCCAAGGCAACGCGCGCCTCTGTTGAGTTAATATTCGAGCCGGAAAAGATCAGCCTGATTATTCGCGACAATGGTCGGGGTTTCAAGGCCCCGGAAAGCCCGGCAGAATTTGCCCCGGCGGGGCATTATGGATTTCTTGGGATACATGAAAAGGCGGAACAGATCGGGGCGAACTTTGACGTCGACTCGGCGCCGCGTCATGGAACCGAGATCAAGGTTTCTCTACCTCTTTCGACGTCCGCAATGAAGAGAGCCGGTATAAAGTCAGCTGCTGGTAATAAGAACTCCTAAGCTGGAATGCCACTGGAAGCTGCCGACCCAAGCGCCGGAGCAGCAATAGTTTGCGGAGACCACAAAGCCAAATAGCTTATTCCGGGGATCGCGCCAAACTGCTCTACTCGATCTGCTTCCTTTAATCTAAACTTTTCACAACCCCTTCTATCAATCAGGAGAAGTCGATGGAATTAATCACCGATATTACTGCCCGGATCAAACAGATTCCACTGACAATCTGGTTGATCGGCGCAGGTCTGATCGTAGGTCTGATCGCGATTTTTGTCTTCCAGTACCCGGTTCGTTCCCTTGGCATTCTCGCATTTTATGGCCTGTTCATTGGCGGACATTTTTTGATGCATAGAGGGCATAGCAACCATGCTGCTCACAATGAGGGAGCGAAAGAACCTGGATCATCTGCAAACCAGACCTGGGATAACGCTGATCATAGCGAACACAGCGGTGGCTGCCACTGAGCGAAAGTTCTCACCCGTGGCGCCGTCTTATGATGTCATCATTGTTGTGGCAGGCCCGGGAGGCGCCACCGCGGCTTATTTCCTAGGCGAAGCCGGGAAGAAGGTGTTGGTCCTCGAAAAAGAGATTTTTCCGCGCTACAAGGCCTGCGGCGGCGGTCTATCAGCCGATCTATTGGCGAAAACATTCCCATTCTCGTTCGAGTCCATTATCGAAAACCAGATCAAGGAAATCGTGTACGCCTTTGGCGGCCGCATCTTTCGTGTCCCATTGAGAGGTCAAGCGGTGCGGACTGTAATGCGTGCGGACCTTGACGCTTATATTCTGGCCCATTCCCGGGCTGAGGTTCGCCAGGGAATCTCAGTTCGAAAAGTGACAGAAACACCCGATCGCCTGATCGTCCGGACTGTTGGCGGAGAAGTCTTCGAGGCGTCTTACCTCATTGGTGCCGATGGTGCAAATTCTGTAGTTGCACGCGATGCTGGCTTAAGACATGGGAAAAAGATGGCGGTGGCTTTGGAAGCGGAGCTCTCCGCGTCCAAGGCAGAATTGCATCAGTTTTCGTCTGCCTTATGGTTCCTTTTTGGGGATATTCGATTTGGTTACGCCTGGATCTTCCCGAAGAAAAATCATCTTTCATTGGGCATCGCCGCCCTTCGCCCGAATCGAGGTGAACTGCAGAAGAAATTGGCGCAGATTGCTGCGAACTTTGGATTTGCGCTAAAGGCTTCACAAATTAAAGGTCATCCTATTCCTATTTACACGCACAAGGAATCCATTTCAACAGCGCGGGTCCTTCTCGTTGGTGACGCCGCAGGCCTTGTCGATCCTTTTAGCGGGGAAGGGATCCGCTTCGCTATCAAGAGCGGGCAGCTGGCTGCACAGGCCTTGTTGGCGGATCAGCCCTCCAGCTACCCGGTCGGCGTCCACAAACAGATCGGGTTCAGTCTCCAGCTGGGCTTGGCTGTCGCATGGTTCTTCTACCGATTTCCCGGATTAAGCTTAGCCCTGGGAATACCCAGCCAGGTTGTTACTCAAGCGTTTATGGATATGCTGGGGGATCGAATTAGCTATTGGGGTTTCGCTTTTCGTATGATTGTTGGGTCTCCGCTCATCCTTATTAATAAAGCTCGGCAAATCCTGGCCTTTTGAGAGCTAATCTGCCTGCGCCCTCCAGCCGTTGAATCGAAAATGCATAAGCAATACTGCGGTATAGGCATGGGGCGGAAAGGCGCATTTGCTTTTCTCCCGAGACACTAGAATGGAGAAAGAAAGCATTCTGTAAAGGAGGCAGCCGTGCAAAAACTTCAATTCAACGTTTGGGCCGCGACTCTGGCCGCCAGCGCCGGAATCGTTTACTTGTTGTGCGTGATCTTCCAGCCCATCTTCCCGGCATGGGCCATGTACACCTCAGATCATTGGCCCGCCATGTTCCCGGGTTTCAGTTGGACTCTGGTGGGCGTGATCATCGGGCTGGTGGAAAGCATCATCTACGGCGCAGTCGCCGCAGTGATCTTCGTACCCACCTACAACTATTTTTCGGTACGCTTTGGCAGAAAAAAATCCTAATAGCTAGCGGGAATGGCAAAGGCGGTCAGATCTTTATTCCGCTTGTGCCCGGGATTTTTCCGGGGCGGGTGTACATAGTATAGTACCTGCGGTGGGGCATCTGATTAGGAAAAAACCACAAAGACGCAAAAAAGCACAAGGATATTTTATAAAAACAACTTTGTGGCCTATTGTGACTTTGTGGTTCCTGTTCATCCTTCCTTTCTATATCCGTATTAGAATCACTCAACGTTTCCATGAAAAAACTTGGCATTCTAACCGGCGGGGGTGATGCGCCGGGTCTCAATGCGGTCATCCGCGCCGCGGTCATCACTGCGCAGCACGAGTATGGTTGCGAAGTCCTCGGCATTCGCTCAGGCTTCGATGGATTCTTGCAACCGGATGGCCAGGTCCCGCTAACTATAGCCACCGTCGAGGATATTTTGCCAAAAGGCGGCACCATTCTCGGGGCTGCCAACCGAGGAAACCCATTCGCCCGCCGAGTCGTCCGAGATGGAAAAGAAGTCATCGCAGACGTATCCGATCAGATCGTGACCCGCATCCATGAATTGAGTCTCGACGCACTCATCGTCGTCGGCGGGGACGGTACTCTAGGCATCGCCCGTGATCTGTTCGATAAAGGCGTTCCCACCGTTGGCGTGCCCAAAACTATCGACAACGACGTGGGCGGCACGGAAGTCACCTTCGGCTTTGACACGGCGCTCAACGTCGCGGTCGATGCCATCGACAGACTGCGCACTACGGCAGAGGCGCACCAGCGCGTAATGCTGCTGGAACTCATGGGGCGAGATGCGGGCTTCATTTCCTTGCATGCGGGCCTCAGTGGTGGCGCCGATGTGATCTTGATTCCAGAGATTCCTTTCTCGCCGCAAGTGGTGGCAGTGAAGGTAAAGGAGCGCTTGAAGGCCGGGCAGCTCGATAGCATTGTCGTGGTTTCCGAGGGTGCCAAACCTGAAGGAGGTGCACAGGTTTATTCGCGACGCGGTGACGAGTTGCACGTGCCGCGCCTGGGCGGAATCAGTCACGACATCGGCGCATTCCTGGAAAGCGAGTGCCAGACCGAAACGCGCGTCACCATCCTCGGCCACATCCAACGCGGCGGCATTCCGACGGCGTTCGATCGCTGGCTGGCCACCGAGTTTGGCGCCGAATCCGTGCGCCTTGCCGCCAAAGCCGGTTTCGGCCACATGGTGGCGTATCAGTCCGGCGAGATCGTCGCTCTTGCTTTAGCGGATGCATTAAATAAGCCGAAGAGAGTTGACTTGGACGGCGACGCCGTTCGCACGGCGCGCGGCTTGGGGATTTGTTTAGGCGATAGGTAACGGAGAAGTTTTAAGGTTTAAGGTTGAGGAGAAGACAATGGTTACAGTTAATCGATTTGAGGATTTGGAGTGCTAGAAATCTGCTAGGGAATTGGTTCGAGCGATCTACGGATACGCAAGAATAGGCGAATTCTCGAAAGACTGTGGCTTAGAAATCAGAATTGCAGCGCGGCTGTGTCTGTTATGAGTAACATTGCAGAAGGTTTTGAATCACAAACACAAGGCACGTTCATAGATTTCCTAGGCCATGCAAAGCGATCTGCGGGTGAAGTACGGTCTCAACTCTACATAGCTTTGGACGTGAATTACTTACCTGAAGAGCAATTCCCCCTCTGTATCGCAATGGTGGAAAGATGCTCTAAGCAAATATTCCGGCTAATTGGCTATCTCAAGTCAATCCCGAACTCCTACGTGTCCGAGAGGATGTTCAGAATGTCTGATTAACATCGAAAACCAACCTTAAACCTTCAACATTCAACTTTAAACTTCAAGAGCCACATCGTGGCTCTTGAGGGTGTGCGCGCTGCGACAGTCTTTATCGCGTTTCCGCGAGGAGGGCTGCCGCAGCGCATCTTTTGGAACTACTACTCATTGGCAACACCTCCTCTACGATGAGATAGCGAAAGGGAGGGGGATTGAACGAACAGAGTATGACATATCCGTATTCCCTTGTCAAATGAAAGCCTGCTAAACCTTGCGATGATTGGCCTTGAGATCATGCGAGTATGCAAGTCCACCCTTCTCTCCGCTCAGGGCAGGCTCTTCGCAAGGTTGTTCGCTACAGACCGCCTTGGAATGCTTTTCGGCGTTCGTCGTCGGAGCGGTCGAATTCCAGCATGTCACCGGTGGCGATGAAGACGGTGCGCTCGCAAATATTGGTGACTCGGTCTGCCAGCCGTTCCAGGTTGTGGCAGGCCCAAAGGAGATGGTTGATGGTCTCAATTTCCTTGGGATTAGCGATCATCTGCTGGAAGATTTCGCTTTGAATGGAGTTGAACAGCTCGTCTACCCGGTCGTCGTCCCTGGGGATGGAGCGAGCCAGTTCTACGTTGCCGGTCACGAAGGCTTCCAGGGAGCGGTGCAGCATGTCCACGCAAATTTCGGCCATGCGCAGCAGATCCGGCGAAACCTTGAGCCGACTTTCAGGTCCCATCATCAGGTTGATCCGACCGATGCCTTTGGCATAATCTCCCATCCGCTCTAGCTCGGTGATGATCTCCAGGATAGCAGTCAATATGCGCAGATCGCGAGCCATGGGCTGCTGCGTGGCGATCAGGGTGATGGTGCGTTCTTCAATTTCGAAGCGTTTGGCGTTGATTTTCTCGTCCCCGCCGTAAATCTCCTCGGAGGCTGCTAGGCTACGCTCGCGCAGGGCGCGCACGGCCCCCAGGGTGGCTTGTTCTACCATGCTGCCTAGCAAAAGGACTTCGTCGTTGAGCTCGTGTAGTTTGCGTTCCAGTGTCTCGCGGGTCATCAACTCCTCGAAATCTCATTATACGCTCGATGTTTGTATTACGCTTTGTCGGAGTGTTAAGTGTTCATTTACAGCGTTGCCCGAGTTAGTATCAAAAGTCTCATATTAACACCCCTGTTTAAAATTCACTTATCAACAGTATAATAAGATGGATTTCGCCAACTATGCCAACCGACAAGCACGCTAGCCTAGCCATGCAGCGCTACGCCGCCGAGGTATTCCGTATCCAGCAGGATGTGCCCAAGGTGTCCCTTTCACATCTGGCTGAACATGTGGAATCTTCGCCCCAGGCCATTGCCCGTATGGTCAAGCGCCTCACTGAGAGTGGGTTTGCCACCTACGAGCCATATCGCGGTGTACGCCTAACCGCCGACGGCGAGCGCATGGCCATGCCCGCTTTGCGCCGCCACCGTCTCGGGGAGGTCTTCCTTGTCAAGGTGATGGGCTACGATTGGGCTTCGGCCCACGAGCTAACCGACGTCTTCGAGCGTGGGATAAATGATGAACTCGAAGACCGCATGGATGAGTTAGCCGGTCACCCTACACATTGTCCGCATGGCGAGCCGATCCCGACCAAAGCGGGAGAGGTTACTTATCCAAAGGATGCGCCGCTGGTCGGCATGGAGCCAGGCAGGCGCTTGCGGCTAAGCCGCGTGCGCACACATGATTTGGATAAACTGCGCTACATTGCCAATCTCGGCCTAACCCCGGGCGTGGAGTTCACGCTCGTTAGCCGCGCTCCCTTCAACGGGCCGTTGCGATTGCAGTTCGAGCGCAATGATCAAGTGATCGGATACGAACTGGCCAGCAGTCTCTGGGCCGAAACCGTGAAAGCACAGAAGGGGATAAAAGGTTGAATCAGTTGCGGAGGCTTAAGGTTTTCTTGCAATGCCGGCAGGAATTAACCAGCCAACCTTCCTAGACCGCATTGCTGCTTCATCGCAGCGCACCCGCTGGGCAATTGCCACCCTCGCCCTGACAAAATAAGACCTATACATGGGTCTTATTTTGTCAGGGAACCGCTGTATGCTATGGGGTCGGTGTTTCGAGACCCAACAGCGGAGTTGCCGTTACCGTTGGCGTCGGAGTCGGGATCCCGCCTCCTCCGCCTGCATTCGCGAAGAAAATAAAATATCCACCGATTGCGATTACGAGCAGGATCAGCACGATTAACAAAACGTTAGTGGTTCCTGACTTTTGGGTTGCCATGTTTCCTTGTGGTGATGTTTGCCATTTAGTACGGTGTAGAAGTCGCGAGGACGGGCGGGATGGTGGAGATCACGTTTCCGCCGCCTCCGCCGGCTGCGTTGGCAAAGAACACGAAATAAATCACTGCGGCAAGAGCGAGAAGTGCGACTATCAGGAAATAAGCCGGTGTTGCTGCTTTTCTTTGTACCTGCCATGCCTGCCTCCTAGAGTTGGTTTATTTTGTATGTCTGCTAACGAATAGCTATCCGTGACCGAAATGGCCAACTGACTATGATTATTAATCATTGGTGAGAATCCTCGGGTGTAAAATTGCGTTGTGCTGGGGTATACATCAAGAAGTGCATTCTTCCTCATTCCATTCTTCGCCTTCCTCGCCGCCTGTTCCGGCGCCGCCAGCGCGCTGCCGCACTCCCTTTACTACCTTAGTGGCTGGGACGCAGACGCCCAGGTCTGGCGTCTGGATCTCGAGACCCAATCCACACAGCAAGTAACCGGCGAAGAATTCGGTGTGCAGGATTTCTCCGTCTCGCCCGCCGATGGCTCGCTCGCCATCGTCACCGGCAACCGGCTCTATCTGCTTGACGCGGATGGCGGCGACCGCCGCCTTGTCGCCGATGGCAGCACCGTCGACCCCAACATAGAAGATTACATCTTCCG
>DATDRZ010000107.1:0-13380 GCA_035291465.1 Anaerolineales bacterium | reverse complement strand
CAGGAGCGTGTTGATGTTCTCGCCGGTTTCCGCGGCGATCTCCTTGAAATTGCGCCCTTCCAACTCGTGGGCCACGAAGACATCGTGCTGTTCCAGCGGCAGTTCGTCCACCGCCAATTCGAGTTCGTCTAGGAGGACGTTACGGGCGTAAAGCGCCTCCGGACCGGCGTCTGGCGAAGGCAGCAGGTCTTCCAGCTGCAGCAGGTCGTCCTCCACGTCCGCCAAGTCGAGATCGCTGAAGCTCTCCGTTGTACTCTTGCGGAAGAGATCGATGATGCGATTGCGCGCTACGCGGTACAGCCAGCCGGTGATGTGCTCGATGGGCATCAGCAGGCGGTTGGCTTCCACCAACTCATAGAAGACATCCTGCAGAATGTCCTCCGCGTCGCGCGCGTCGGGCACGCGCCAGCGAATGAAGTTGCGCAGCCTGGACTGCTCCCGACTGACCGCCTCCGAGATTTGTTTGTTCTGTTCGAATGTCATCGCTTGCAAGCTCACCGCGTCCTCTTCTTAGGATGTAGACGGATGAGAGGCACGGATATTGTATTAGAGCACTAGGTGCGGCGGACAGGGATTCGAAAAAAAGCCCTGCTATAATAGATATGCATCTCGGCCCCGCCGAATTTGGACGGGGTCGTTCTATGTGGATGTAGGAAGGCGAAGAAGGAGATTGCCTCGCTTCGCTCGCAATGACGGAATTATGATGATCACTCGAACCGACTTACGCAATATCGCCATCATCGCCCACGTGGACCATGGCAAGACCACGCTGGTGGATGGTTTGCTGCGCCAGGCGCACACTTTCCGTGAGAATCAGCAAGTGGCGGAACGCATTATGGATTCCAACGCGCTGGAGCGGGAGCGCGGCATCACTATCCTGGCCAAAAATACTGCCATCCGCATCGTGGATGCCGCGGGGAATCCGGTAAAGATCAATATCGTGGATACGCCGGGGCACGCCGACTTTGGCGGCGAGGTGGAGCGTGTGCTCAACATGGTGGACGGCGTATTGCTGCTGGTGGACGCCGCCGAGGGTCCCCGCCCGCAGACGCGCTTCGTGCTTAAGAAGGCGCTGGAGCTAGGACACCGCGCCATTGTGGTGATCAACAAAGTTGACCGCAAGGACGCTGACACTCAGCGCGTGCTGAATGACACCTTCGATCTTTTCATAGAACTGGGAGCAACTGACCGACAGGCAGATTTTCCGGTGGTATACGCGGTGGCCACCGACCAGCGCGCCGGCATGACCCCGGAGATGGGTCCGGATCTGCAACCGCTATACAAGACCATTTTGAACGAGATTCCTCCCCCGGAAGTGGACCCCAGTTCGCCGCTGCAGATGCTGGTCACTACCCTGGATTACGACAATTATCGCGGCCAGACCGCTATCGGGCGCATCTTTGCCGGCAAAATGCGCGTAGGCCAGACCGTAGCCCGGCTCACGCTGAAGGGCGAAAACCTGCCGGAAAAGATTCCCTATTTGTACGTGCAGGAAGGACTGGAACGCGTCGAGGTCGAGGAAGCCAGCGCCGGCGATATCGTTGCCGTGGCGGGTTTAGAGAACATTGCCATCGGCGAGACACTGGCAGATCCTGAGAATCCCGTGGCGCTGCCAGGTATTCACGTGGAAGAGCCAACGGTGCGCATCACCCTTGGGGTGAATACGTCGCCATTCGCCGGGCGTGAAGGGAAATGGGGTACCAGCCGCAAATTGCGCGAGCGATTGTTCAACGAACTGCGCAGTAATCTCTCATTGCGCGTTGAAGAGACAGACAGCGCAGATACCTTCATGGTCTCGGGTCGCGGCGAATTGCATCTCGCCATATTGATCGAGACCATGCGCCGCGAGGGATACGAGTTCCAGGTGGGTCGACCCGAAGTCATATTAAAGAAGGACGACGAAGGCAACACACTGGAACCTTTCGAAGAAGTGCACGTGGAGTGCAGCCAGCCAACCTCCGGAACGGTGGTGGAGATGTTGGGTAAGCGCCGCGGCGAAATGCAAGAGATGCGCGAGACGGGCAGCGGGACGGTGCAAATGAGGTACATCGTGCCTACCCGCGGCTTGCTGGGCTTCCGCCAGCAGTTCCTCACCGCCACCAAGGGTACTGGAATATTGAACACGATCTTTCACGCCTACCTGCCGATGGCAGGGCCGATCAGCTCGCGGGCCCGCGGCTCGTTGATCGCTTACGAAGGCGGCACGGCGGTGACCTACGGTTTGCGTGCGGCGGAAGAACGCGGCATCCTGTTCATTGCGGCGGGCACGCCGGTTTACGCCGGTATGGTGGTCGGGGAGCAGCCGCGCGATGCGGACATGGAAGTCAACGTGTGCAAGGCCAAGAAGCTGACCAGCATGCGCGAAAACACCAAGGGCGAGATCGAACAGCGGCTCAGCCCGCCGCGCATTATGAGCCTCGATGAGGCCATCGAATACCTGGGGGACGATGAACTGCTGGAGGTCACGCCGCAAAACTTGCGCATCCGCAAACGCATTTTGGATATGAACCAGCGCTATCGGGCGGCGAAGAAGAAGGAGGAGGCGCTGGAGGGGTAAGGGGAGCTGGGGAGAAGGGGAGCAGAGGAGATGGGGAGAATGAAGAAGTAATTGGTAAATGGAAATAAAAAGCGTTTTAGTTTTTGGTTATTGGAGATTAGAGACTGGAGAGTGGGATTTGATGCCAGTAAAAACGGAGTCGAGGTTTTTAGCCGCAACTTACCGCGAAAGTGGATACAGTCGACAAAGGCTCATGGAATGGATCATTCAAAAGATCGATCGGGAGGAGACTTAATATTTGACCCGCCTTGCGAAGGTTGGATTTAAGTAACCATTGATTTCAAGACTACCTTCGCAAGGCTTAAGAGGAAGCGGGCGGCTTTTTCGTCAGCTGCGTCACAATTAGCCCAGGGGAGACGTTAACTAATTCAGCATTTATCGCCGTTTTAATCCAACCAAGGAGTGAACTATGAAATTGAGACTTTCCGCGCCTACAGAGACCGTTTGGATCATCGCGGTTGCCGCCGGAGTCCTCGGCCTGCTGGTTTATTTTGATGTCCTGTCGCTGGGGATTAACGCCTTCTTCCTGGTCGCCGCCGGGTTCGTGATCCTGGCTGTGGCCACCGCGATGAAGAGCATTTAGCCGCCTTCATCGATTTGGTTTCATAGGGAATGCGGGGTTCGCATTTACAATTGATCATCTCCTACCAGCAACTCGCCTGATAAGAAGGACGGTTCTGCATGATTGTTGGTGACCAAAACCCACTGCGCCGGCTAACGCCGATCATTACTTATGGTTTGATAGCCGTCAACGTAATAGTTTTCTTCCTTGAATTGCAGGGTGGCGAACCCTTTATCATCCAGTGGTCGTTCATCCCTTCAGAATTCCTGGCCAACCCGAGCCGCGAATTCGTCACCATCTTTACTTCGATGTTCATGCATGCCGGCGAACTGCACCTGTTTGGCAACATGCTGTACCTATGGATCTTCGGCGACAACGTCGAAGACCGATTCGGGCACCAGAAATTCCTGATCTTCTACCTGGCTTGCGGCGTGGCCGCCACCTTCACGCAGCTGGCCTTCAGCCAGGCGTCCACGATCCCCAACCTGGGGGCGTCGGGCGCCATTGCCGGCGTGCTGGGCGCCTACCTGGTCATGTTCCCGCAAGGCCGCGTGCTGATGGCCGCCGGGCGCGGCGTGTTCCCGGTTTCCGCCCTGGTGGCCATCGGGCTCTGGTTCCTGCTGCAGCTGTTCAGCGGCATCGGCTCGCTGGGCGCCTCGGCAGACGCGGGCGGGGTGGCTTACATGGCCCACATCGGCGGCTTCGTGGCCGGTTTCGTCCTCACCTATTTGCTGGTCGGCCGCAGCCAGGCGCGGGTCTGAAGGGTAAGGCAAAAAACGAAAAGGCTCCGGAGTTCTCCGGAGCCTTTGATTCCACCAGGCGAGATGAGCGCTACAGGCCTTTGACCGTGGTGGCCACGGCGAGGAGCACGAAGCCCAGGCCCACCAAAAAGATGGGCTGGATGCCTCCGAACGAAAAGACGTCTAGATACATGAGGATGCCGGCCACGCCGGCGATGACGGCAACGATCCAGGTGGTTTCTTTGGGGGCGGATAATTTCAGGTTCATGGGATCTCCTCTGCTAGTGGGGCAAATAGGCTTCGCTCAGTATACAACGGAATCACGGCTCGCCACATCAGATGATTGCCTCCAAGCTAACGACTTTGCCCTCGGGATAATATTCCGAACTTTTCGTTTATGGGCGCTGGTGTGCTCCGCATACCGGGTGGTGCGCGCCAGCCAGCGCCACGGCATCGGCAAGGAGAATGATCCGCCGCACCCAGGCGGAACTGGGACCCAACGCCACCATCATTCTCCTCGCCGCGCCTGCCGCCGTAGACTTTACCTTCGCATCGGCGTGGAAACCACCTCAGCGCCTGAATTCTGCGCCCCGGCCGCGATCTGCGCGACTAATCCTCCGGTGCGTAACCCGAAGCCGAGAATCCTCCTGATCATCGCGGCGGTTGCCGTTGCCACGCTACTGATCGGATTTGTCATCTGGAAGTACAGCCTTTGCTATCACATTACCTACAACGCGGATTATTGCAATGCGCATTTGATTTGGTAATTTCTCTCAGAACCCCATCCCCTGCCACTTTCCCTTACAACCATCCATGATGGGCATGTGTTGCGCATGGGGCCGAACGCTAGGACTTCTTCAAGTACTGCAGTACCATAGCCCGATAGGGGAAATTGTTTCAAAATAAGCTTCTAATATTAGTTGTCTAGGAGCTTGTTTTGTTAACTCAGACAGCCGTGAAAACAAGACCTCAAAAACTTGAAGAACCGAAAGTTGAAATTCGGCTTTCAGAAGTGCTGTCCGCGCTAACATTTGCCCTTGATTTAACCGAAGGGCAACCTGAAGGCCATGCCATCCGTTGCTGCATGATTGGCATGTCCTTCGCTGACCATCTTCAGCTAAATTCAGAGGAGCGTTCTGCCCTCTTTTATGCCCTGTTGCTCAAGGATTTAGGTTGCTCGAGCAACTCGGCTAAAGTCACAAATCTGTTTAATGGTGACGATCACCGTTTGAAATACCGGCTCAAGACAGTAAATTGGTCAAATTACCTGCGCGCGGCCCAATACGTTTTTCTCAACGCCGCGGAAGGTCGCTCATTGCTGAAACGGACTTTCCAGGTGATTTCGCTGGGTCTCAAAGGTCCAGCCGCAGCAACAGATCTCATCAAAACCCGTTGTGAACGTGGGGCAGATATCGCCCGCTCCTTGGGCTTTCCAGAGCTTACAGCCCAGGCGATTCTTGATTTGGACGAGCATTGGAACGGCCATGGGGATCCTAATGGACTGAAAGGCAATCAAATCTCGCTATTGGGCCGGATTTTAGGTATTGCTCAGACCGTAGAAGTTTTCTTCACCGCCTTCGGTCCAGGGGCAGCTAAAGACGTCGCCCGCGCTCGCAGAGGTAGTTGGTTTGACCCTGCATTATCTGACTTATTTCTCAATGAGATTTCCGCCGAGAAGGATTTTTGGAAACGATTGAAATCGCCCGATCTGATCAACCAAATTAGCGGCTATGAACCGGAGGACCGGGTTCTGCTGGCCGATGACAACCGTCTCGACGAGATTGCAGATGCATTCGCTCGCGTAATAGATGCCAAATCTCCCTACACGGTAAAACACTCCACCCGAGTTACGGAGATCGTTTTAGGGATGGCGCAAGAACTACGCATGCCGGCATCAGAAAGGCGCGATCTTTCCCGCGCGGCTCTACTGCATGACATCGGCAAACTGGGTGTATCCAACATGATCCTGGACAAACAAACTAAGCTAACCGAATCCGAATGGGAGGAAATACGCAAACACCCCGAATTTACCTACCTGATTCTGCGCCGCGTGAATGGTTTTAGACATTTAGCAGACGTAGCCAGCGCCCACCATGAACGCCTGGATGGTAAGGGCTATCACCGCCATTTGCGCGAAAACGAATTGCCCGCGACAGCCCGTTTGCTGGTAGTCGCCGATCAATATGAAGCGATGACTGCAACCAGGCCCTATCGTGAAGCGCTGCCATCCACGGAAGCTCTTCAGATCCTTGAAGCGCAGGTTGGTACCGGAGTCGACGGGCGGGCTTTTAGAGCCCTGCGCGATCTGGTTGCCAAAGGGAAAGCTCCACCATTTGAACCATTGTCTGATTAACAAGAAGGACGGCCGCAAGGCCGTCCTTCTTGTTTCCTGGTTCGTTCTATTTTCGATCTTCCGTTACTGGCAATCTATGAGTGTGCTGATTTTCCAATTGACCTTTATCCGCGCCTTCGCCTGATATTTGTCCCAGTGATTTCTATCATTTACAATCCAGCTTATGAGAATCACCGCCACCCAACTCCCCGATAACCCTGAGAAACTCGAAGATGCGTTGGCAGCCCTGGCCGAGCACATCCAGGCTCGCAGCAGCGATCTGGTGCTGCTTCCGGAAATGCCCTTTTACCCCTGGGTCGCCAGCGCCAAACGCGTGGATCCCGCTCGCTGGCAAGCCGCGGTCGATGCGCATGAAGAATGGCTGCCGCGCCTCGCCGCGCTGGGCGCGGACTTCGTCCTGGGCTCCCGGCCCGTGCTTGAGGGTAGCCTTCCATATAATGACGCCTTCATCTGGCAGCCGGATACCGGCGCCCGCTTTGCCCATCGTAAGTATTACCTGCCAAATGAGCCCGGCTTCTGGGAAGCGACCTGGTATCAGCGCGGCGCAGCCCCGCGATTCAAGGCCGCGCCGGTGGGGGAACTCAGAGTCGGATTCATGATCTGCTCCGATCTGTGGTTTGGCGAACACGCTCGCGGCTATGCGCGACAGGGGGTGCACCTGCTGGCCAACCCACGCAGTACACCACTCTCCAGCGTGGATAAGTGGGTTGCAGGCGGCCGCGCCCTCGCAGTGATGTCCGGCGCATATTGCATCTCCTCAAACCGCGGTCTGGAGGGATCAGGCATTCACTGGGGCGGCGCCGGCTGGATCATCGACCCTGACGGCGAAGTATTGGCAGTCACCAGCGATGCGCAGCCATTTATGACAGTGGAAATTGATTTGGCAAAAGCCGAAGAAGCTAAGAAAACATATCCGCGGGATGTGAAGGAATAATCTTTGCCAGACTTACTTATGCTCAACCGCGCCTGAGTTCAGATCGATCATCATCACTGAAGTGTCTATAGCTTCGAAATCATCGCCGGTAAGCTCATCCAAAAGATGAAGCATCTCGTTCTCCCAACGCTCATCCGGGGCGCCGCTGACGAACCAGTTTGAGCCATTGTCAGCCAACACAATGCCATAGCTCTTCATCGCTTGCAATAGGGGCTGAAGGAATGGCGGATAACCGGAAATGTCAACAGACGCCTTCAAGCGGAAACGCGCACCCATGGGCGGAATGTTCGAAGCCACTTCGTCAGATGTGAGATGGCGGGCAGGCCAGATGAATCCGTTCGTATTTTCGGCAGTGAAGCGTAGGGAGTGGTCGATCTGTCCCGCGGCTAGTTCATCGTAACGGACCAGGCCTGGCAGTATCGGCAGACCAGCAGCATCCGCGGAGGTCCAACCTTCCGGTCGCAGGACGTTGGAATTCAGATCCCAAATCGCCCCTGAACCACCGGACCATTGACCGGATTCTAATCTGGCGTCATAAATTTCATAGAGATGGCATGTGTCCGCATCGATTGTTAGGATATGGTGATCGCTTCCATATTCGATGCTTGGGTCAGGTGGAATAGGGTACGGACCCGCATCTGATTCCGAATCGTAATAGAAATCGGGCGCGGATTTTTTTATCGATTCGCCCTGCACAATGTTGTAGGGAATACCAATCAGGCCTCCGTCCCATTCGCCGGAACCAAAATCCATGTGAAATCCTTCGTGGCGTCCAATCGAATCGATCCAAGCGTCGGATTGCGGATGGACAGGCAGATCGTCAACGGGGGCATTCCAGAAATTGTCCGCAGGGAACATCGGGCAACCGCCGAGCATTGGGCTTGTGCCCGTCGGGGACGAGGTGCCAGTTGGCGCAGTATCGCTTGACTCCAGGATTGTCTCCTGGGCAACGGTTTCTGTTGCGGAGACTGTAGGAATATCCTGCTTCGGCAAAACCTGGCAGGATTGGATCAAAAGGATGGCGAAAATAAATCGAAATTCTCGCCTAAAGTTAGGGGATTGGCGTAGCCTATCCATGGCTTCACACCATTAAGACGCGAACTATCACACCTGAGCACGACCGAGTAGGGCCAGGCAATAACTATAGACGATTTTTCTTTATCTGAAATCAGCTCTTTCGTTGTTTGGTATTTATGCCATGTACGCGCTAACGAAACGCATGGCCTACTTCGGCTGCCCACGCTTTGATCGCCGGCCAGTTGCGCCGGTCGCCCGCAGGCGCCTGGACGACCAGCATGGCGAAGAGAACCGCCACCATTCCAGGCGGCCGTATTCCAGGCGGCCAGCAAACACCCCAATACTCATGGGTTTCGCCGGACGAACCACATCCGCTATGGGCCGAAGATAATTTGAAAGCTGCGCATAACGTTCTTTGAATTTCAGGCGCCTTTCGTCTGCAGGCGGCTTGGGCAGCTTCTCGTCGACGGTAATCGGTACACCGTCCAGGTCCATGTTGCCTGTTTTCGTTAGGCTCATCGACATGACGAACACCGCCAACGGGATACGCTGAAATGTGGCGCGATGCTTCCTGAGGAACCGCATTGCATCCCGATGCCAGCCCATGATCATTGGGCCGCCTGCTACTACGCCATCGTAGGATTCGATATCCGCGACCTCGCGAATAGGCATTACGTCAACCTGCAACCCGCCCTTTGCAATTTCTTTGCCAATGGCCTTGGCCACTTCGGCGGTCGAACCCGCCATCGTGGCGTAGGTAACCAGTATCTTCATCATCCTAAATCTTCCACGGTGCCTCCGAAAGTCTTTGCGAGGAGCCGAGCAAAGCGAGGCGACGAAGCAACCCCCAAGTCGATTTGCTATAGTTTCTTGGGGATTGCTTTCCCTCGTCGCCGCCAAGCGGCTCGCTCGGGACAGGCTCCGGCCTCATTGCATTCGGCCTTCTCGCAAAGACGAATGGAAGTGACTTGCCAATCACGGTTGCATTGGTACCCGCTACAAGAGACGCTAATTGAGGCTATGAAAACCGATGGTGCGGAAGATTCCCCGCATCATCCTGTGCCCGAAATCCGGATTCAGGAATTGATTCGGGCACGAGCCCGGAATCACTGCGATCCCATTCTCAAGGCACATGCGCACTGCGTTCTGCGAAACGCTGGTCATTCCGGCAGCCAGCCCCGGTTTGGTGCCCATCAGGCAATGCATCCAGACCTGCTTGACCCCAAGGTCCACACATTGCCTTACGATCTGTTCGGTGACGCCGGGATTGGTGAGGATGAAAACCGCGTCCGGTTTCTCGGGGATGGATTTCAGATCCGGATAGCAGGGTTCATTCTCATATGTTGCCTGGTGCGGGTTTACAGGGTAAACCCTGTACCCCGCTTCCTTGAATCGCTGATAAGCTGCATTGCATCCGGTTTCCCGCTTATCGGAAACTCCAACGACGGCAATCTTTTTCTGGGCGAGGAAATCTTTTACCATGGGATCCAGTTGGGACATAATGCTCCTTTCTTCGATGTACAAGGCAGAGCGTAACCAATCATCGGAGAAAGCAAAAGGGAAGATGTAATGAAGAAAGCCATGACAGATAACCCGATTACCCCTTTATTTAAAAAACACCGGCTAAAGACTCGACTCCAAAAGATTAATGGGGCCGAGGTACGAAAAATCACCAGTATCTTTACTTGATGTTTTTTCTGATTACCCCGGGTGGCTCTAGGGGGTCCAGTGGGCGGTGATCCAGTTCATTACCGCATCGTCCGCCGGCGGTGGGCCTGTCATCGAATCATCGCCCCCAATAAAAGTCCATTGGTATGGGCAAACCTCGGTTGTTCCAGATAACGTTGTCCAGGCGAGCGTCTGCTTACTTTGCAGGTCGACAAGGGCAACAATAGCGTTGGTGCGATATACATGCATTACATACCCGCCTTCATAAGGACATTCTTTGGCAAACTCTTGTTCTTGCTCGATAAACTCACATGCAAGTATCTTGGCCTGTCCCAGCGTGGCGGCATATCCAGGCTGCCCTTCAGGGATGGGCGATTCATTGAGCACGATGTATGCATTCAATATTGGCGATATTGGGATTTCTACAGGTAAAAGTTCATTGGCTAAGGAATCTTGCGAAACTAGCCTCCAGAGCGGTCCCGTAGCTTCGATCCCTGCCGGAGTGGAATTCTTTGACTGGCGACATATTTCGGCGACTTCATTGGTCTGAGCCTCATTGGTGCTTTGAGCACTCATTAACCCGGTCAACAGTTCCGCCCATTCCGTGCCATTAGCAACCCCAGCCTCCGCCCATAGGGTCTTTACAGCTGGGGGAACTTCGGTCTCCTGCGTTTCGGCAGCCTTGGTTGATTCCACTTGAGTTTGTTCTGCATCCCTGACTGACTCTGTTGTAGCTGCAATTGCCGTCTGCGTCTGATTAAGGGCGGAGCGCGTAGACATGTTTGGCGTCTGCTGCTGTGGCGCCGGACCGCATCCGCTAAGTATGAGCGGGAGGACCAAGATAACGGCTCCCAGTTGAAAAAGTAGGCTGTGTCTCATCATTCACCTGCTATCATGCAGCTCACATCATTTGTTCATTTGCAATGTTTGCCAAGGGTTATCATAATTCCCATTCCTATTCCCTGCCTGTAATATCCACAAGATAACAGAACGTAGGAGTTTGCAACGACTCGCCACAAAAGTAACGTCGAGTCATCCTTTCGCCTCCCACATCTTCGGCATCTTGGCCACGAACGGGCACTGCGCTGCCCCTGGGCATGAACCCGCGCAAGGCAGAGCGCAGGCTGTGTTATCTCCCTCGGTGGAAACAGGGTTCAGCCCCCCCTTGCTCACCCAAAAAGTGATCATGCCTTCCAGGGCGCTGGGTTCCACATTCAGGCGCGCCGCCAGCTCATTGAGGCGGATCGTGCCGCGGGCGCTTTGAATTTCGCGCAGAACCTGATTCAACATGCCTACCCCAACCCCAATAACAGGCCGCCCTGGAACACGACGGCGGCTAGCAACCAAGCCAAGCCTATCTGCCCGATGATGCGAGCATCATCGGGCGCCCTCAAGGTAGGCCAGGCAACTTCCATCTCATGCGATACTAGATTTAGCATCATTAGCCTAATCCTAGAAGCAGGCCGCCCTGGAACACGACGGCTGCCAGCAACCAGGCCAGGCCTGTCTGCCCGATGATGCTAGCCCACATGACCCGGCTGCCAAATTCCTGGCGCTCGGCGGAAATCGCCGCCATGCAGGGCGTGTAGACCAGCACGAACACCATGAAGGCCAGCGCCGCCAGGGCGCCATGGCCGCCGCTGATCCTTTGAAATCCCGCGCGAATGGCAACCATCAAATCGGTCTGCTGGGTTTGCGAATCCTGGTCCCGCAGATCCAAACCAATGATGAGGGGAAGGGCCCTCAGGGTATCCACAGCAGCCGAGACGAAACCGGCGCCGATGTCTGCCGCGTCTTGCACGAAACCAGTGGGTTCCGTTTGATCTTCGCTGGGCGCAACAGCGTAGATCTGCGCCATGGTGCTGACGACCACTTCCTTGGCCACGAATCCGGTGAACAAGGCGCCGGTAGCCTCCCAACTGCCAAAGCCCAGCGGGCGGAAGGCGGGCGCGGCCAACTTCGCGGCGTGGGAAAAAAGGCTATGTTCGATATCAGTCTGCGCGAAAGCGCCGTCGCCGCCGACCGGGATAGCTGTAGCGAACCACAGCAAAATGCTCATGGCTACAATGATGGTGCTGCACTTGTGGAGAAATCCCGCCGTGTGCTCGCGCACATGGAACCAGATCGACCTGAGGCTTGGCATTCGATAGGGGGGTAGTTCCATCACGAAGGCCGAAGCTTGTTTACCTTTGAAGGCGGTGTTCTTCAGAATCAAGCCCACGGCAATGGCAATGAGGATGCCCAGCAGGTACATGCCAAACACCACCGAGCCGCTAATTGTCGAGAAGAACACGGCAGCAAACAGCAAATAGACCGGCAGCCTCGCCCCGCAGCTCATAAAAGGCACCAAAAGAGCAGTAAGCACTCGATCCCTGCGGTTCTCCAGCGTGCGGGTGGCGTAGAAGGCGGGCACCGTGCAACCGAAGCCAACCAGCATGGGCAAAAAACTCTTGCCATGCAGGCCCAGCGCGTTCATTAGCCGGTCCATCACAAAGGCAGCCCGCGCCATGTAACCGGAATCCTCCAGCAGACCGAGCACGAAATACAAGGCCATCAACACGGGGACGAAAACCAGCACGCCGCCTACTCCAGCGATGACTCCGTCAACGATCAGGCTTGCGACCCAGGTACCCCCCAGCCCGATGGCAGACAAAACGCTTGCGGCCCAATGGGTGATGGGTCCGGTAATGACGAATGAAACCCAATTGAGAAAGGGCTTGGAAACGTCGGCGGTGATCTTCAACGTTGCCCACATGGCGAACAGGAAGATGGGAATGCCAATGATTCGATTGGTGACCACGCGGTCGATGCGATCGGAGAGGGAAATGGTTTGGTGCTGGGGTCGCTTCACTGCGCGGCGCACCAGGGAATTGATCCATGTGTAGCGGCGATCAGCGATGAGAGTATCTGCATCTTCACCGAAGCGCTCGGCAAGGCGCGCCGCGGCGCTTTGCGCCTGCGCCACTAACGCAGATCCGCCTTCGAACGCGGCGACTTGCTGCCGGACGCTGGCATCGCCTTCCAGCAGTTTCACAGCTAACCAGCGCGGCGAAAAGATGGGCGGAAGATCGCCGGCCGCGATCAGCGATTGCAAATGGGCCAGCTCTGGTTCGATTTCGGGACCGTAGTCGAGATGGAATCCGGAGGAAGAATCGACATCGCCATGGGTTGCGCCACAACCGTCTTTGCGAGGGAGCGAAGCGACCGAAGCAATCCCCAAATTCGATGTTGGGGATTGCTTCGTCAGCGTGGCTGGCGCCCCGCTTCCTCGCAAAGACGAAAGAAGGAATTTCAATGACAAGATACTGCCACCGGCCCACTTGAGGATTGCCACGTCGAGCTCATTTCATTCGCTCTCCTCGCAATGGTATTTTTATTAATTCTGCCCGTAATGCATCCATGCCCTCGCCGCGACTGGCAACTGTAGGCACGACAGGCGCACCCAGCGATTCGCTGAGCAAGTCTTTGTCGATGTGCAGCCCGCGTGCCGCTGCCTGGTCGCTCATATTCAATGCCACGATCACCGGCACGCCGAGTTCCAATAATTGC
>DATDRZ010000106.1:0-7066 GCA_035291465.1 Anaerolineales bacterium | reverse complement strand
GAGCGTACCGATTTGCTCATAGAGTGGAGTGGGTCCAAAGCGGCAGTCCACTTCATTTTTAAGAGGCGTTAGCCAGGGGCCGCTAAACGTTGCCGTTGCCGCTGGCGTTGGAGTATCTGTTGGGGCTGGGGTATCGGTGGGCGCCAATGTTTCGGCCGGCAGTGTTGTCTGTTCGGGTGCAGATTGTTCACCAGACGGCGCTGGCGCGCCGCACGCTACAAGTTGAATGACAAAGAATATCAGTACAGTAGTTATTTTTCGGATCACTGGTATTTGGCGAAACAATACGCATTATGCAGCAATATTGCAGCAAAACAAAATGAGAAATCCTTTGAATAATTTGTTCTAAATCTCGTTGGCTATTTTGTTTACCTGTTCCGCACATCCCCAGCTCAATGTAAATCCCGCGCCGCCATGGCCGCAATTGTGGATCACGGTTGCATTTCCGACGCGCTCTGCCTCCAGTCGCACGGCGGGCCGCGCCGGGCGCAAGCCCACGCCTTCGCTTAGGATCTCAACCTGCGCAAAGCGTGCATCGAGCGCGGCTGCTTTGCGCAAGATGTCTTCCCGGTCCGCGGCCCGCGGTGCCAGCTCCCAATCGTTCGCCTGCGCCGTGCCCCCCAACACAATGTCGTTTGTCCGCGGAATGACGTAGGCGAGTCCATTCGAGCCCTCATCATCCAGCAGCGCAATGTTCGCACCATTGGGCCGCACTTTCACCACCTGCCCGCGTACCGGGTAGACGCTCTCGTCGCCGAACAGATCCCGCGAACCCAGCCCGGTGCAATTCACAACAACGTCGCTGAATTTGAAGGCTTCGCCAATATCCCGGACTTCTTTTTGTTCGATCTCTCCTCCCAGACGCCGAAACCACGCAACCAGGTAATCCATGTAGACGCTGGTATCGATGACCACGCTCTCGACTTCGAATCCATCCAAGTAACCTGGCGGCAGATCAGCGGCGGCCAGCCGGCTGTAGCCGCTTACAGCGCCTGCCCACCAGGGAATCTCGATAGGTTTGGCATACAGATCGCGCACCATGATGAGTGAGCACCCGCTAGCGGGATTCGGAACCAGGTGCTCGCGGAAGAAAGCCAGCGTGTGCTTGGCCCAGGGGTCCACTTTTTCGCGCGGCGCAGCCAGGTACGGGAACCAGATGGCAGCCGCCTGGTCTGAGGTGGTGTTGGGCGGCAACTCCTTCGCCCAGATGGTCACCGGGTGCCCGGCGCGCAGCAATGTGATGCCAGTGGACAGCCCGGAGACGCCGCAGCCAAGGACGAGGATTGCTTTGGCTTCCATTTTCCGATTTTACGACGAGACCGAAGGCTTGACTTAAGCCGCCGAAACTTCAAATAATAGGCAGTCGACCAAACCAGCTTTGGAGGTCCCTATGGACGAGGAAAAAGGATATTCGCTGATCGCCGACGTCGCCTTGTTTAAGGATAGATCTGTACTGTTTGTGAAGTACAAGGACTCAGACGCCTATGATGGTCAAACGGGCTGGTTCCTTCCGGATGCATCCATCAAGTATCTGGAACATCCGGATAAAGCGGCCAACAGGTTGCTCCACGAGCAAGTCGGTCTGGATAAAGTTTCTCCGAAACTAGATCACATTGAATCCTTTAGGGGCAACGATGCCTCTTGGCACTTGTCTTTTCATTACAGGAGTGAAATTGGCAAATTAGACCTAACGCCGGGTGAAGATGTCGCTGAAGCCAAATGGTTCCCCCTGGACGCTTTGCCGGCAAAAGATAAAGTGGCGCATCATGGCTGGGCGCTCACGACTCTTAGGAAAATGCTGACCTAATTGCGCAATTGGGTTATTAATTGGGGGATGCAAACAAACAATTGGCTCCGACGCGCTGTCGTATACCAGATCTATCCGCTCCATCTTCACGATAAAAATGTTGCCCACACGCCCAATGGTTCGCTTAAATTCGAAGGCGAGATTTACGATTTCCCCGTTTCCTTTTTCCTCATCGCCAACCAGCCTAGCGCCTCGGGTCCGTCGCGGCATCCCATACCCAGAGACCTGGATCGTGCGGGCAGGCAACACAAAGTTCACCGCGGGCAACGATCAGTTCGCCGCCGCTTGCGACATCCTCGTGGCAGAAGCCAATACACCTCACAAATTTCGGAAACTCAGGCGATACCACACTGGAATTGATCTGTATTCATCCGTCGCCGAAGATGATCCAACGAAATCTTGAATAATCCGTTGCGCTTTTTGCCATATCTTCCGACTATAATGGTGGCATTCAACACAGATCTGAGGCGAGCCTATGGCTGACACGATGACCAGACGCTATAAACCCCACTTCCTCTTTGCTCCACTTTCCAACCTGTTTTCTACCCGTGTCTTGGAGGTATCGCCGACACGTATCGCCTATATCACTGGCTTGTTCGATAAAGACGAACGTACCATCCCCATCTCCAAGATCACCGATGTTACTGTGAACCAGGGTCTGCTGGGTGCTCTCTTTGGCGCTCGCAATATAAGCATCCAGACCTCGGGGACAGACCAAGCCGAGGTGCTGGTCAAGAACATGAGCCGGGCGCGGGAGGCACGGGATTTGATCTTAAAATATATTGCCGACGCGGAAAAGAAATAAATCGCACCTATCGAAGGCGACCATCGTCTGGGGGTGGCTGGGTCGGGAAAAGACCAGGTGGCCATAGCGGGCGCTGGTGACAATTTCTATCCGCAAATGTTTATCCTAAGGTTGGCTGCAGAAAATTGTATTAGCAAAATGCCCAGGCGGGATTGTCGGCAAAAAGCGCAAAGGCCAAAATAATCAGAAAAACCGGGATTCGGATTGACTTTGCGGGCTTGGCCTCAGCGTCAATTTTCCGCATTGTCGAACATCACAATTGATCCTTCATAACCGCTTAATCCTGCCCTGTTATATTGACCCTCGTTTGTCATCTACTTTTTTTAAAACCAGGAGCGTTCATGCCGCGTAATCTTCTTGTCATCATCGCTGGTCTTGTCTTAGCAGGACTTGCCACTGCCACCGCGATCGCTGCTTATGTGCTGCGTGCGCCCGCGGCCCCTAGTGGTGAAATCACAGCTATCCCTGTAGGCGCCACGGATACGCGGATGGCCGCCCAACCCTCAGCAACCGACGGAGACGCAACAAGTACTTCTCAATTGGCCAACCTGCCCACGGGTCCGATCACAGCTGAACTCGTTCAGGCCGAAAGCCAGGCGCGTTTCCTGATTGAGGAGATCCTAAACGGACAGCCCAAAACCGTGGTCGGGGTTACCGACCAGGTGGCCGCGCAGATCATTATCGATCCCGCGAATCCCGCCAATGTACAAATGGGTCCGGTTACCGTAAACGCACGAACTTTGGTCACCGATAACAACTTCCGCAATCGGGCCATCCAAAACGAGATCCTGGATACGGCTGAATTTGAATTCATCATCTTTACACCAAAGCAATTCCTGGGCCTGCCGAGTTCCGGGTCGATTGGAGGGGCTTTTGCGTTTCAAATCGTTGGCGACTTGACTATCCGGGAAGTAACTCGAGAAGTCACTTTCGACCTAACCGTATCCGTTGACTCCGTTATTCGGCTTCACGGTCTAGGCTCAACCACGATCTCGCTACGGGATTTCGACTTGGGTGTTATTGAACTCCCTCCGCAAGTCGCCTCCCTTGAAGATTCGGTCGTCCTGGAGCTTGAATTCGTCGCCGAGGTTGTGCCGCAGTAAATTGATGCGCAGTAATTACTAATCTTTGACTGGGATAGGCTGAGAAGCCTGTCCTTTAGCTTTGGCTACTTGCCTTTCCTGCAACCGCTCCAGCACGGTTAGCAACTGACTGCGCCAGTTGGCGCCCTCAAGATTGGTCAGCCATACCGTGTTCTTACTTGTGCGCGCATCCGCGCCGAGGTTTGGGAAATGACGTGGCGCTTCGTGCGGGCGGCGCGCCGGGAAGCGCAGCGCCATCTGCTTGTTCTCGATACTGATCGACACGACGCCAGCCTGCTCGGCGAGCACACGCACCTTGAGTTGGTAAAGCAAATTCATCACTGACTCGGGTGGGGCCCCAAAACGGTCATCGAACTCTGCTTGCAGGGCGTCAATTTCACTTAAATCGTGGATGTCGGCCAGGCGTCGGTACAACTTGAGACGCATTGGTTTGTCCTCCACATATTCAGGCGGGATGCCGACTTCGATGGGCAGGTCCACGTTGATGATCGGGTGATACAGGCTGGCCTGCGCCGCGCCCATGCTGGGCGCCAGCTTTCCACTGCGTTTCAAATCGTTCACTGCCTTGGCCAACAACCGTGTATATAAATGAAAACCCACCGCAGCGATAAGGCCATGCTGCCGCGTACCAAGCATCTCTCCGGCGCCGCGGATTTCCAGGTCGCGCATGGCCACGGTGAAGCCGGCGCCCAGTTGCGTGTTCTCCGCTATGGTGTCCAGCCGCATGCGGCCCTCCTGGGTAATGCCGCGCGAATGGCGGAAGAAGTAGGCATAGGCGCGCTGGGCGCCGCGGCCCACGCGGCCACGCAGCTGATACAACTGCGCCAGGCCAAAGGCGTCGGCGCGATCTACGATCAGCGTGTTGGCGTTCGGGATATCCAGACCCGATTCGATAATCGTGGTGGTTAGCAGCAGATCGATCTCACCGGATGAGAACTCCATCATGCGCTTAGCCAGGTCGCGCTCAGCCATTTGCCCGTGCGCCACAGCGATGCGCACTTCCGGCACCAGGCGCTGGATCTGGCGGCGCATCCCTTCGATGGTGTGCACGCGGTTGTGTACGAAGAAGATCTGCCCTCCGCGGTCCAGTTCGCGCAACACGGCCTGACGCACCAGTTGCTCGGAGTAGGGGCCAACGTGGGTGACCACAGGCAGCCGCTCCTCTGGCGGTGTGTTGATAGTGGAAATATCGCGCACTCCGGTCAGCGCCATATACAGCGTGCGCGGGATCGGGGTCGCGGTCATAGTGAGCACGTCCACTTCGGTGCGCATCTTCTTCAGGTACTCCTTGTGAGTCACCCCGAAGCGCTGTTCTTCATCGATGATGAGCAGACCGAGGTCCTTGAAATTCACGTCTCTCTGTACCATGCGGTGGGTGCCGATGACGATGTCCAGTTCGCCTTCCCCCAGTTTTCTGATGATCTCGCCCTGTTCCTGGCTATCCCGGAACCGAGAAAGCATTTCGAGCTCCACGGGGAATGCGGCCAGCCTCTGCCTGAATGTTTCATAATGTTGCTGCGCCAGCACAGTGGTTGGCACCAGCAGTGCGACTTGCCTGCCATCCATCACGGCCTTGAAGGCGGCGCGTAGCGCAACTTCTGTCTTTCCGTAGCCTGCGTCGCCGCACACTAAGCGGTCCATTGGCCGCGAGCTTTCCATGTCTCGTTTCACTTCTTCCAGCACGCGCAACTGGTCTTCCGTTTCCACGTAGGGAAAGCTGGCCTCCAGCTCGCGCTGCCATGCGCTATCGGGCGGATAGGCATGCCCTTCAGCCATATGGCGCCGTGCATACAGCTCCAGCAGATCTTCGGCAATCGCTTCGACTGCACGCTTGACCCGCGATTTGGCGCCGCGCCACTCCATGCCTCCAAGCCGGCTGAGCGGGGGAACCTCGCCGCGACCCCCGACATAGCGAGTGAGACGATCGGCCTGATGTACAGGCACGTAAAGCTGGTCTCCCCCGGCGTATTCCACGCGCAGATACTCGCGAGTTACACCTTCCACTTTGGCTTCGATGAGCCCTTTGAACAAGCCAATGCCATGGTCTATGTGTACGACCAGATCGTCTGCCTGAAGGTCAACGTAAGGCGTCTCGGGCGCTTCGCTCTCGACGCGCGGCTGGCGGCGAGGCTGCGGCCGCTCCCAGCCAAAGATCTCCCCATCGCTAAGCAGATACAACGCGGGAGAATCTGGTGTCGAAAAAACCCAACCTTCGCCCAAACTTCCTTCTTTGAATTGCGGTTCAGCAACCTTTCCCGCTTCATAGCTGCGTTCCGTCCACAGGTCTTGCAAACGGGCTGCCTGGCGCGAAACCAAGATTACCTCGGATCCGGAAGCCAGCATCTTCTCAACGTAATCCAGCATGGGTTTGAGCTGGCCGCCAAAGCGCGGCCCTGGCCGGAATAGCCGCGCCAGCCCTTGTGCTTCTTCTAGAACATCCGCGGGACCAAGTTCGACGGTCTGCCGCTGGACGAACTCGTCCTCGATATCCTCGAGGGTCAAATAAGGGATTGGATGATTCTTGCTCAGCGTACCGGCGTCGGTAGCCTCTTTGCGCAATGCGACGGCTTGCGTTTCCAGGTCGCCCACTTGTTCGCGCAAAGCGTCCAGGTCATCGATGCAAATCAGTGCATTTTTGGGCAGGTAATCGAGAATGCTTACGCTGCCCGGGTGGAGCAGAGGCACATGGAATTCGGTGAGGTCGTTGGGATCGATGTTTAGTTTGGCTGCGCCGTCCAACAGGAATTCTCGGGCAGGTGAGACCGACACTTCATTGACTTCCATTACAGTCCGCTGACTGGCAGGATCGAAACGCCGCAAGCTTTCGATTTCATCGCCGAAAAACTCCACGCGGCTGGGTAACTCGTCTTGCATGGCCCATAAATCCAAAATGCCGCCGCGCCGTGCAAATTGTCCTGGTGCGGTTACGCTGCTTGCGCTTTCATAACCCATGCGGACTAATTCATCGGCCAGTTTCAATGGATCGCTATGGGCCATTGGATCAAGCCGCAGGCTGGCGTTGGCGAAATCCTGTCTCGGCAAGGTGCGCGCCATGAGCGCTCGCGCCGAAGCGACTACGACAGGCGGCCCTCCGACATCCAATGCGGCCAGCCGCGCCAGCACACCGAGTCGCTCGCGTCGCGCCGTCTCAGACCAGGGAGCGTTCTCGTAAAACAATGCGCTGGGCTCAGGGAAGTACAGGCGTTCGACCTCTGGCGCCCATAGTTTTAGTTCTTCAAAATAGGCCAAGGAGCGATCACGTCTCTGAGTTAAAAGCAAAATGGTCCGGGATCCGGCTTCGGCAAGGGCCGCAACCACCGGCAGACGTGCGGCGCGCATTGACCCCAATCG
>DATDRZ010000105.1:0-6259 GCA_035291465.1 Anaerolineales bacterium | reverse complement strand
CGCCCCCACCGCCTCCTCCCCCGCCTGGACCCACGCCTTATCCGTGCCTGCCCTACCCGCAATGCCTTGTCCATTGAGTGGCATGTTTGAGACGTCTGTATGCTTGCCGAATAGAGGTGTGATATGAAAAACCGTTTCCTATTTCTCGTAGCCGTTCTAGGATTTTTGCTCCTGTTGGCCGCCTGCAGCCCGGCGCCAGCCGCCGAACCGCTCGACGCCGCCGAAGTCGACGAGCCCGAGGAGGCTGCCGCCCCGGAGACTGGCGGAGATGTGGCCGCAGGTGGCGGGTTAGTGCTGCCCAATATCTGCGAATTGCTGCCTGTGGATGAGGTGGCGGCGATCGTCGGAGGCGCGCCGGCCAGTGAACCGAACGTCGAAGATTACGGGGCGAGTTTCCAAGGTTGTTGGTATGACTTTAACCTGAGCGATGGCTCTTACGACTACTACATTATCTACGTGCAGCCGGCTTCGTTCTTGGAAGTTGTCTTCGAAGATTCCGCGGAGCCGGTATCGGGCCTCGGAGATCGCGCCCAATTGAAATGGGAAGACAGCGAAGAGCAATATCGGCTAGCCATCATCGATGGCGCCGTGGGTGTTGAAGTCATCGGCACGCGCAGCGATGTCATGATGCAGTTGGCGCGCCTGATCCTTGAGAGACTATAACGCTGCAAAAACGCTTGACACTTCTGACTTTTGTTCTCGTTCTGTTTTCGACCTGGCTGGCAGCGTGTGCCGCATTTCCAACCACGCCGCCAGCCACGGCTACAACTGAGCCGCCGCCGACAGAAGCTTTCACCGCAACCAATACCCCGAGTCCTCAGTCCACGGCGATTCCCGAAAACCTGGTTTGGTTCGGGCCAAACATGGGCTCACGCGACTTTGTTGACATGTTCACAGACCCCGATGCCTGGTCGCATGCTCAAGCCAGCATGGATGTCTTCCGCTTTCACTCCTCTGTATTGTTCACAATGCCTTGCGCGATATGCGGCGACAATTATCTGCAACCCTTTGTGGATGCGGATGCATTCAGGAAGCTGGCCGACTGGGGAATTGGCATCGGCATCGAAGTCGGCGCCCTCTATGAAAACGGATGCGACGGCGAAAGGAACTATTGGCGCGATGCCGGGGTAGTCATCCTCAACGTTGAGAGAAATGGAGGCAAGGTGGCTTTCCTTGCCATGGATGAACCTTTGCTGCACGGGGGAAATAAACCCATAGCCGGCGCATGCAACTACTCCCTCGAAGAAGCGGCTGATGAAACCGCCATCTTTGTCAAGACAGTACAAACCTACTACCCCGAGATCATTGTGGGCGACACGGAACCTTATCCCCATTACTCGGTTGCTCAGCTTGAGGACTGGATTCTGGAGTTGGAAAGCAATGGCATTTCTTTGCCCTTCTTCCATCTCGATGTAGATATCGAACGAGTGCGTGTGGAAGCGCAGGATGTGACTGCCGATCTGCAGGAATTGAAACGATTTTGTGATGAGCGCGGCATTGCCTTTGGCGTGATCTTCACGTCGAATTGGACGCAAGCATCCTCCGATCGCGATTACTACCTTTCTACGATGAGTTGGCTCGAAATGGTCAAAGAAGCGATTGGGCGCCCGAATCACATAATCTTCGAAAGCTGGCAAGGTCCTTCTCCCAATGGACTTCATGAGGTGCCTCTTAACCTGCCGGCGAATGATCCCGATGGCTATAGCCATATCGATTTGCTGATGGATGGGCTACAGGCATTCGGCAATTGACAGGGATTGCATGCAGAGGTCAGGAGTGAGTACGCTTGGCCTCGATGGCAGGCTAACTGGGAGAAGTCATTGGGAGATGCCCATGCGTTGCGCGGTTAGCCAAACTGAGTACTGAAAAGGACCTGGAAATGGCAAAGACAGATACCAGCGGATTTGATGCTAAAAAACGCTACACCACGGTTAAGACGAAACAAGGCAAGGTGCAGCAGGATTCGGATTGGAACAAGGGCGGCGGTGGGCGATGGTTGCGCTTGGGAGCTGGCGCGGCTGCCGTTGCACTGATCGCCGTCGCCGGCTTTGTGCTTTGGCAGCGGTTCGCGGCGCCGCAGCCCGAGACTATCGTCCTGATCACCAGCCCCGGCAATGGCGCCATGCTGCCGCAGCACGGAACCTACAATGTGAGCGGCGAGGCCAGTTCGCCGATGGACATCAGCGAGCTTCAGCTCATGGTCAACGGGCAGCCCTGGGGCTCGAGGATGTTTGAAGGTCCGTTGACTTCCGCGCAGGGGGACTGGAAGTGGACGCCTTCAGGCGAAGGAACCCACGAACTGGTGTTGCGCGCCATTGACATTTCCGGCCAGGTGAGCGAGTCCCCCGTTGTGCATGTGTTGACCTCTGCTGAAGCAGACCTGTTGTTCCCCATGGAGGTTTCTGCCCAGGGAGGCGATACTCTCGAATCGTTGGCAGAAGCCTATGGGGTCGATCCGCAAGCATTGATTGACTACCATCCCGAATATGACCCTACGGGGCCGTTACCCGCCGGGAGCCCTGTGACCATCCCTGTGGCCATTCCGAACGGCGACCCCGCTGGTCCCGAGAGCGGAGCGCCGGCAGCCCCGCCTTCAGGCTCGTTGCCTGACCCGCAGGATTTAACTGTCTTTCCCGTCTTCTTCGAAAACGCGGATCCCAACTTTTCGCTTATTGGTGGCAAGCTGGTCCCTGGGCAGCCAATGGACAATCTCTATCTCTACCTGTCTTTGGATGGTGAATTGCCTTGGCGGCGCATTCCCAATGACCCTTTGACCTTCCTCCAGCCCGCGTTCGACGGCTTCGATCTCAATCAATATATCGATTTCGAGGAATTGGAATCCTCTCCAGACGTTCATACGTTGGACGTCGAAGCCTGGGGATGGCAAGGCGGTTCGCTGGTCTTTCTAGGAGCATATCACGGAAAGATCGGCGGCGGTCTCAAGGGCTGGCCGCCCAGCGACACGCAACTGCAGATCGAAACGCATACCGTGCTCGGTATTCCTCAGTACGCGCATGAGACCAATCTGGCGGGAGAGAATCCCAACCGCACGGTCAAATTCGATTGGTCGGCGGCAAAGCCGGCGTTTTTTGTCATGTGGCAAATCTCCACACAGCCGTTCCCAACCTCGCAGGATATTTCGCCCGCCGGTCTGGTCAAAAAGAAATTAATGTTCGGCGGGCAGGAGGGGGAGTTTGCGGTTGATTTCGGCCAATTCATCAAGAAGTCGCCGTCCCAGGGGTTTGGAGGAATTATCGATTCGATCGGAGACGCCTTCGCAGACGCCGTCGACTCCATGACCGGCGAAGAAAAGCCGCTAAAGACGTTTCCCGATTTCTTACCCCTGACCTTTTACGTTCGCCTCCTGGCCCAGGTGCCAGGTGGCGGATACTCGCCATCCAATACCGTCATCGTGCGCTACCTGCCCAGCGGCGAAGTGCTGACCAATCTCTCGCCCAGCGGGCCGATCTATGAAGCCCAGATCGTCGAATACATCCCCTTCCGTCCCGCCGACCCGGCGTACAAAGCTTGCACGGTGCTCACTCAAGATCTGGTCTTTCAATCCAAGAATTCTGATGGCGAGGTCACCTCACAAACAGTCATGCCGGCCGGCACTCAGTCATGTGGTTGCCCGGGCGTGAAATGCAGCAGCGGGAGCAGTTCGGATTGTGACATTGCCCCTTGGAAGTGGGGGAACTGCCTTGCGCAAGCCGGGGAATGGTTCGTCAACGCCGTCAAAGACACCGTCAATTACGCCGCGGATCTATACAGCGACGCCAAGTCCTTTGTGATCGACACAGTGGCCTCTTTTGCTTGTAGCTTTATTGATGAAGAGGACGCGGACGAGAAAGCCGCGTGTGAAACTGCCATCAATATCGCCGCCAATGTGGCCATTACGGCTTTTACTGGCATCCCGCCCGAGATCCCGAATTTCGATAAGCTCTTCGACGAAGGATTGGAATACGCCCTGGCGACGGCTGTATCCCAGGCAACCGGAATCGAATGCGACCAGACCTGTCGCGACCTATTGAAGAAGGGTTTTGAGGCCGCATCTGATCCTGAGAAGCTCTATGAAGAAGGATTGGATTATGGAGCTTCGCTGGTGTTGGAAGAACTGGAGGACCAGGGGCTGGCGTGCGATTCGAGCTGCCAGAATATAGTGCAGCAAGGCATCCAGAGCGGCGGGGATCTATCCAACCTGAGCGCGAAGCAGATCGAAGAGAAGTTCAGGCAGCTGGCGCACGACGCCGCGCTGGAGCTGAAAAGCCAGGCTCTCGACTGCGATGCGGAGTGCGAAGACGCCATCTTTCAGGGATACATGAACGGTGTCAAGTTCGGGCAATCGGTGTCCGAAGCCGCCAGCAATGCGCCTGCCCCGGCATCGCCATCTTGGGTCCCGCACGAACTTTCTCAAAAACAACCTGGCCTGGTCAAGATCCGGATCTTCCGCCGTTTTGAATCTGCTCAATTGAACCAGGAGATCATTGCCGAGCGCTGCTCCGGCTTCAGCATCGATAGCTTCGCCACGAACAACAACTACAACGTCGGATTGAGCGGGCGTTTGTTCGAGGCCAAGTTTGTCGAAATACCGTTGATCGAACCGGGCGGCAGCCTGGTGATCCCGGTGGTGCTGGATGAGGCCACCTGGGAGCTTCCCGCTGGATTCGACTGGAATCAAATCCCGCCATGGATGCAAGGATACACTGAGCTGGGTACGGAAAACGGACAGCAGTTGGGCCAGGTGCAGCAGCAGCTGAATCTCGATGCGTGGTGGATGTGGAATGTGTTGAATTATGGCAGCGAGGTCAAGTTCAGTTTCTTCGGCCCCTACATGCTGGATGCGGTAGATGGGCAATCCATGGGCTTTCCATGTATTGCGGAGAATAGCCAATCCTTCCAAAACCTATTACCCTAGCGAGAAGCGAGTATGCGCCACAGAGAGGTTTCACGTTTTTAAGGACCTAGAGATGAAAATTATTATCGCAACGATGTTTGTTTTCTCCCTTGTTGGTTCCGCTTGCCAGAACACACAGCAGCCCTTGGCCACCTCTTCTGCAACGAGCGCCGAGTCACAATCGCCTGCCGCAACGGAAATACCCGTTGATCTCCCCACAACAAGCACCGTGTACTTCAACGGCCTGGTCTTAACCATGGATGATGCTCATTCGGGCACGGCGATCTGGATAGACCAGGGAAACGTTCGCCAAGTTGGTTCGGACGAAGATGTTCTCGGCGCTGCCGGAGATGGGGTGGCGCAGATCGATCTCGAGGGTCGCGTGGCCGCGCCGGGTTTCATTGATAGCCACACGCATCGGATTTCGCAGCGGTTCAAATGGGGCTTCGAAACTGCCGGGCAGGCAGGTAGTGAGGCTTTGGCGCAAGGATGGACAACGTTGAACGAACTGGCGGTCGACGAAGGCATGCTGAATGATTTCCTCGCGGCGGATGCCGCCGGAGAGCTGGGCATTCGCATCAATTGCTACCTGATGGTCAATAGTTTCGAGGGCCAGCTCCTGGACGATTGGTGGGCTGGGTATCAGCCGGGCCAGCAGCTCAGCCAGCACGTGCGCGTGGCCGGGCTGAAGATCTTCATTGATTTCAATTCCGGCCGTGAGCTTCTGTGGGAGCAGGACGCCCTCAACGAATTCGTGCGCGTCCGCCAACAGGAAGGCTGGCAAGTCACCATGAAAGCCATCGGGCAGCAATCGCATGAGTTGGCACTGAACGCTTACGAATATGCCCTGGGCGGGCAGGCAAACAGCAACCGCCACCGCCTGGAACATTCTTTGGCAATGAACCCGGAGCAAATTGCCCGCGCAACTCAAATGGGCATCATCGTCTCCATCCAGCCAAGTTTTCCCGGTGTGATCTGGCACGAAGAGGATATTCGTAACCTCACCGACGAAGAAGGGCAGGAGAATATCTTCCATTTCCGTGATTACCTTGCCTCCGGCGTCCTGCTCGTGGCAAGTCCCTACAACCCCGATGGCGTGAACGATGAACTTGTCGCCGCATCGCATGTATCTCCAATGGGCCTGCTTTATCGCTCTGTAACGCAGGTTGGTCTTGGTGACCGGCAACCGGAAGGCTGGATGCTGGAGCAGAACCTTGCCATTGATGACATCTTGCCTATGCTCACGATCAATGGCGCGTACGCATCCGGGCAGGAATCCATCATCGGCAGCCTCACGCCCGATAAGTTGGCGGATTTGGTCATCCTTTCGGGGAATCCGTTGGAGACTGCGGCAGATGATCTCTT
>DATDRZ010000104.1:0-20230 GCA_035291465.1 Anaerolineales bacterium | reverse complement strand
AGCCGGTTTATCGCATATCCGGCTAAAGCCTCGACTCCGAATTCCTAACCTAGGGCAATCTTCCCTTCATCCCAAAGACGATCCATCTCCTCTAAGGTCATATCTTTCAGCTCACGCCCCCGTTGGCGGGCGCTGTCTTCTACGTAGGCGAAGCGACGCTTGAAGCGCGCGTTGGCGGCGCGCAAGGCCGCTTCGGGATCGATTTTGAGCCAGCGAGCCAGGTTCACCAGAGCAAAAAGGATGTCGCCATACTCTGCCTGCTTTTCATCGGCTGATTTGGCGGCTTTCATCTCCTCGATCTCTTCTGCAACGTCCCCTAACATGCCTTCGATATTCGGCCACTCAAAGCCAACGCGGGCAGCGCGCGCTGTATAGGTCTCCGCCTGGCTGAGCGCGGGCAGGGCCTTGGCCACGCCATCCAGCACGCCGCGCTCTTCGCCCTTCGATTTCCGCTCGTCGGCTTTCAAATGCTCCCAGTTAGCGATGACGGCATCGGCATCCTTGAGTTCCAAGTCGCCAAAGACATGGGGATGGCGGCTAATCAATTTGGTGATGATGCCATGAACCACGTCGGACACGCGGAATTCATCATCCTCAGTGGCGATCTGCGCGTGGAGAACAATTTGCGCCAGCAGGTCGCCGAATTCCTCTTGCATCGCCACGGGGTCTGAGGCATCGATGGCATCGATCACCTCGTAGGCTTCTTCGATCAGGTTGCGGCGCAGGCTTTGGTGCGTCTGTTCGCGATCCCAGGGGCAACCCTCGGGTGCCCGTAGGTGGGCGATCAGATCCTGGAATTCTTCCAAGGACGTGTGCTGGTCAAGCGGCGGGATATAGAGCGCAGTCAGGGCGGCGATATGCTGACTGCGATCAATTTCATGCAGAGGTAAGTCCTCCACGAGTTCTTCTAAGGTTCCGGCGGCATGCACCAGGCGCACGGAATGCTCATCCGGATATTGCGCCATCAAAGTGATCTTTAGCTCGCCAGCAACCAGCTGTGAGTGGACTTGCGCAACAAGAGCGGGTGCGTGCGGCGGGAATAAGGGATGATGCTGGTTAACCAAGTCCAGTGCGTCAACGATGGCGGTCTGGGGCAGCAGGTCAGCGCCCAGGGCAGCCAGCAACGGCTCCACAAAGCTCAACCCCTGGACAATGTTCACGGGAATCCCGGCAGCCTTGGCGCGGCGGGCGATCTCCGGCGCGGTGGCTTCGGCGACGAATGGATGACCGGGGACGGCGTAGAGGACACCGCGCGGGCGTTCACCGAGCTCAAGGACGCTAGCCACGATCTTGCGATACACCTCTTCGACATTTTCTTCGGTTTCGTAGAGCTCATCGAAACTATGCACGGTAAGGCTGGCCGGGAACGCGGACACCACCGGATGCTGGCTAGTACGCAGGAAGATTTCGGTTGTGGAGTTGAGAACCTCCCAGGCTTCGCGAGTCAGATGATCTGGATTACCGGGCCCGAGGCCGAGGAGTGTGATTCCGGGAGAAGAGGGCATAGAGGGCTCCTTTGCAAACGAGAGACTATACCAGCAGGGCGACCATCTTCAGGGGCGGCTTGCCGTCGGGGCTGGGGAAATCTGCCTCCGGCAATATCCATTCGAAATCACGAATCGGCCGCCCTGCTTTGCGGGCGCTGCGTTGCAGCTGGTCCAACCAAGCGTCACGGTCAACCTCCGCCACATTGTTGCAACAATATAGGATACCGCCCTCGGCTGTGCACAGCATTGCCGGCTTAAAGACAGCGGGGTAGTCGTTGATCAGATCCACGACGCCGAAGGGGCCCTTGGCATAGCGCGGTGGATCGAGGAAGACAAGGTCGAACTGCTTGGGTTCAAGCTTGGGAAATACGGGCATGCGCTTGCCACGCACCCACTCCGGCTGGCCGATGCCGGTCAACTGGCGAAGGGCGGCGAAGACGTCGCTCTTGATGAAGGTCGGCCGAATGGGCAAGTTGTTCAAGCGGGCGTTTTCGCGGCCAACGGCGAGGCTGCTTTCTGCGAAATCCACGTTCGTCACGGAGGAGGCTCCGGCCTTGGCGGCAGCGATGCCGACTCCGCACGTGTAGGCGAACAGGTTAAGCAAGGTTTTGCCGTAGGTGTCGCGCATCACCCGCCGGCGGCCGGCGCGCAGATCGAGGAACAGCCAAGGGTCCTGGCCTCCGTGACGGGCCTGGACGAGGTAGGTGACGCCGAGTTCGTGAACCTCCCGAAGGAGCAAGGCGGCCTCCATCTGTTCGGACGACAACTCATTGGCGATGCGCGAGTTTCCGCCGCTGCGATCATTGTAGATCGGAGTTAGACCAGGCAACTCATTTGCGTAGAAGTTCTCCAGGATGGCAAGCTGATCAGGCTCGAGGGACTGGTGGAAGCTCTGCACCAGCAGCAGGTTGCCGTAGCGATCTACGGTCAACCCAGGCTTGCCCTCAACGGTGCCGTGGAAAAGTCGATAACTGTCCGTTCCCTCGGCATGGAGACGGCCAAGCAGGTCAGAGCGGACCTCGAGGGCAGTGGTCAGCAGGCCGGTCAATGATTCAGTGTCAGGGATCAAGGAGACGATGGCGGCGAGACGCTGGAATTGTAATCGCCGCCCACCGGTAATTCTCTGCAATGACGAAGTCGGCGCGCTAGTAATAAAAAACGCAGCCTTCCGGCTGCGTTTTTTGGTTTAGCGTTTCGTATAGGTCGGGGCTTTGCGGGCGCGCTTGAGGCCAGGTTTTTTTCGTTCCTTGGCGCGCGCATCCCTGCGCAGATGGTTGTTCTTCGCCAGCGGGGAATGCCAATCGGGGTTCATAAGCACCAGGGCACGAGCCAGTCCCATTTTCACTGCGCCAGCTTGGCCAGTACGACCGCCGCCGCGCACGATAGCGCTGACGTCCACGGTTCCGCTAGCCGAGGCATCCTCGAGCGCGGTCAGGACAGAATTGGCATCGCCGACGCGCGGGAAATATTCCTCAAGCGGCTTGCCGTTCACAATAAAAGCGCCGGAGCCGCCCATCACGCGCACGCGAGCGGTGCTGGTCTTGCGGCGGCCGATGCCTTCGTAATATTGATCTGCCATCAAATAGTCTCCTAGTGCATTAGTGCAATTGCGCGATAGTTAAACCGTAAGCGGCTGAGGGTTCTGCGGACCGTGGGGGTGATCGGTGCCTGCATATACCTTCAACTTTTTGATCAGCTGGCGGCCCTGCTTTGTGTGCGGCAGCATGCCGCGCACCGCAGCCTGGATCACACGCTCGGGGTGAGTGCGCAGCATGCGGCGCAAGCGAATCTCGGTCAGGCCGCCGGGGTAGCCGCTGTGACGATAATAAACTTTTTCGATCATCTTGTTACCCGTCACGGTGATTTGGCCGCAATTGGTGACGATTACATAGTCACCCATATCCACGCCGGGCGTGTATTTGGGGCGGTGCTTACCCATCAACACTTTGGCAATGCGCGCGGCCAGGCGGCCCAGGTTTTGGCCGCTGGCGTCCACGATATGCCATTGCTGGGTCAGCTCACCAGCCTTTGGATAATACGATTTTTGCATCATCAATCCTTCACTCCCTCGTCGCTGCCAAAGGCAGCTCGCTCGGGACAAGTTTCAATATTCTACCGCCACCAGGCATAAGCCATGAGGCGGTGCCAACAATTTATCCTCTTCTGCCTCAATGCCCCGATACTTAGTATTCCACAGCTACCAAGCATAATCCCTGTGGCGGAGCCAATTCGTTTACCTTGAAACTCCCTTCCCGCAGCGCCTGATCTACGGCGCCCGGTTCGGCAAGGCCCTGCCCTATCTTGACCATCAAGCCGACCACGTGCCGCACCATGTGATACAGAAACGCATTGGCGCTGATCTCGAAGACGAAGTCGCCTTCAGCCGTTTTGCGCCAACTTGCGCTCAGCACTCGACGAATAGTTCCGCCGCCCTCCTTCGGAGCGGAGCCAAAAGCGGAGAAATCATGCTCGCCGCGTAGGGATTTGGCAGCCGCCCGCAAATGAACCAATTTCGCTGCTGGCCATACCCGCCAGGCATATCGTTCCCGCAGGGGATCGCGCAATGGCTGGCAAAAGAGCCGGTACTGGTAAAGGCGGCTTTTGGCATCGTAACGTGGATGAAAATCCGCCGGAGCGATCACGACTTTTTTCACGGCCACGTCCTCAGGCAGAGTTGAGTTCAACGCCCGCAGCAATTCATCTTGCGAATGCTTCCAGCCCATGTCGAAGGCGATCACCTGACCGCTGGCATGCACACCGGCGTCGGTTCGTCCCGCCGCAAGGATGGATTTGCCGCGCCAGCCAATCGACTTCAGCGCTTCTTCCACCACGCCCTGCACACTGCGGCTGTTCTTTTGCCGCTGCATGCCGCTGAATGCGCTTCCGTCGTATGTTAGTAGTGCTTTGTAACGTTCATTACCCATTTCGCTAAGCTACTCATTCGCTCCGCTCATGAGTTTGGCAGTTTGCAAAAACAAAAAACGCAAACTGCACAATAAACTATTCGACTAATTCCAGCAAAACAAGGTCAGCGCGATCCCCATCTCGCTGGCCGAGCTTGGTGAGGCGGGTATAGCCGCCTTTGCGTTCCGTATAGCGAGGTGCAATTTCATCGAAGAGCTTCTTGACGATCTTGGCGTCGTTCAATCGGGAGGCCGCCAGCCGGCGGGCATGCACCTTGGAGGAGGCTGCCTCCGCGGCATTGCCGCGTTTAGCCAGAGTGATCAACTTCTCGGCCTGGTTGCGTATGGCCTCGGCCTTGGCGCGCGTGGTGCGAATGCGCTCAAATTCGAAGAGCTGCTTCACCAAGATGCGGCGCAGGGCATTGCGTGGCCCCACGCTGCGGCTGAGTCTTTTTCCGGCAATCTTGTGTCGCATGGGCTACTCTTCCTCGCCTTCACCAGACTTGCCGTCAGACATGTAGCCCTTGTCTTGCATCTTCTCAACCAACTCATCCAGGCTCTTATCGCCGAAATTGCGGATGGACATGACCGCATCTTGACCCTTGTCGAGCAATTCAATGACTTCGCCAACGGTGGTAATGCCGGCGCGCTTCAACGAGTTGAATACGCGCACCGACAGATCCAGGTTCTCAATCGGGGTGTCGTAAACTTCGCTGGAGAGCCGACTGTCGCCCAATTCTATCTTCGGCGCCGGGCCCAGGGTGATCTCAGTGACGCCGGCGATATGTCGCAGGTGCTCGATCATGATACCCGCTGAAGTACTCATGGCCTCTTCGGGGCGCACGGTGCCGTCGGTCCAAATCTCCATGATCAGCTTGTCATAATTGGTGTCCTGGCCCACGCGGGCATAATCGACCTCCCAATTCACGCGGCGCACAGGGGTAAAGATGGCGTCCACGGGCAGCTCGCCGATAGGCAACTTGCCGCTGCGGTCATTGGCCGGGGAATACCCGCGCCCGCGTTCCGCGGTGAGTTCGATCTCCAGCTTGGTCTTGCTGCTGTCCGAGGTAAACAAATACAGATCAGGGTTGACGATCTCGACTTCGGCGGGAGCGATAATATCGGCGGCGGTCACCACGCCTTCTCCGCGTACCTCGAGGTGCATGCGGGAAGCGTTTCCCTCGTGCAGTTTCATGCGCAGCTGCTTGAGCTGCAGCATGATCTGGATCACGTCTTCGCGGATGCCCGGGATCTGACTGTACTCGTGCTGCACGTCGGTCACGCGCATCGACGTTACGGCCGCGCCCTCCAACGAGGAGAGCAGTACGCGGCGCAATGCGTTGCCGAGCGTATTGCCATAGCCCCGCTCCAGCGGACTGATGGCGAATTTTCCATAATTGCGTGCTTCCGCCTCACGTTCGATCTGCGGTGTCACCATGTTACTTAATACAATCACAGCATTTCCTTCTTCCCCAGCCGAGCAGCGGGCTGCCCCGGATGGAATGGCAAAAAAACAAGACCCTGACGAGAAGGCTCCAGTTCTTTTGCGTTATCTAGAATAGAATTCCACCACCAACTGTTCGTTCAAGTTGGCGTCGATCTCTGCGCGTTCAGGCAGGCGTTTCACCGTGCCGGTCAGTTTGTTTACATCCCGCTCGACCCAATCAGGAGCATTGCGCCCTTTAACGAAATCGGGCAGTTCCTTGAAGAAGCTGCGGCTGCGCGAACCTTCGCGGATTGCAATTACGTCGCCTTCCTTGACCAACATCGAAGGCACATCCGTGCGGCGGCCGTTCACCATGAAATGGCCGTGGTTTACCAACTGGCGCGCCTGGGCGCGGCTGCTGGCGAAGCCCATGCGATAAATGACGTTATCCAATCGCGATTCGAGCATCTGCAGCATGGTCAGGCCGGTGAGGCTGCGAGACTTCAGCGCCTCGCGGAAATAACGCCGGAATTGGCGCTCGTAGACGCCGTAGACGCGGCGCGCTTTCTGTTTGGCGCGCAACTGCTTGCCAAAATCCGACTCGCGCGACCGGCGCCATTCGGAGCCTTTGCCGTGCAGGCCGGGAGGATAATTGCGGCGCTCGATGGCGCACTTAGGAGAAAAGCAGCGCTCGCCTTTGAGGAAAAGTTTCTCGCCCTCGCGGCGGCACAGTTTGCATACTGGATCTGTGTGTCTTGCCATATAGGATGAATTCCTTTACATTCTTCGCCGCTTGGGCGGGCGGCAGCCGTTGTGCGGCACGGGTGTGACGTCGGAAATGGAGCGCACCCTCACGCCCATGGTCTGGACGGCGCGCACCGCGGATTCGCGGCCGGGGCCAGGTCCTTTGACGAACAACTCCACTTCCTGGATGCCCATATCCTGAGCGGCTTTCACGGCGCGCTCGGTGGCCAAGCGAGAGGCGAACGGCGTGCTCTTGCGCGAACCCTTAAAGCCCACCAAGCCAGCTGAAGCCCAGGAAAGGGTGTTTCCCTGTGCGTCAGTGATCGTGACGATGGTGTTGTTGAACGTAGCAAAAATATGAATCTGGCCAAAAGCCAAAGCCCGCTTGACCGACTTCTTGGCGCCGCGGGCGGCGCGTGCCGGTTTTTCGGCCGGCGCGGTTTCGGTGTTTTCGGCCGGGGCGGCCGCTTTGGCTTCTTTTTCTTCAGCTTGTTTTTCTTTCGCCATTCCTTCTGCTCCTCAGCGGCTTACTTCTTGGTGGCGCCACGGCGGCGTCCACGTCCGGCCACGGTCTTCTTCGGGCCTTTGCGCGTGCGCGAATTGGTGCGCGTGCGCTGTCCACGCACGGGCAAGGCGTGGCGGTGGCGCAGGCCGCGATAGCTGCCAATTTCCATCAAACGTTTGATGTTCATCTGCACTTCGCGGCGACGATCGCCTTCGACTTGCAAGTTCTTAGTGATGTACTCGCGCAGCTTGGTGACTTCGTCGTCCGTCAGGTCCTTGACGCGCGTATCGGGATTTATCCCGGTCGTTTTCAGGATCAGCTGTGAAGTATGCAGCCCGATACCATAAATGTATCGCAGGCCGTACTCGACACGTTTGTCACGCGGTAAATCGACGCCTTCAATACGAGCCATTCGTCACCTTAGCCTTGCCGCTGCTTGTGCTTGGGATTGCTGCATATCACATACAGTTTTCCATGGCGCTTCACAATTTTGCAGCGTGCGCAGCGTTTCTTGATTGATGCAGTAACTTTCATGCAAACTACTCCAATGGCCGCCTATCCTGGCGGCAAACACATAAGTATATCTTCGATTATTAATTCCGTCCAGACCTACGGTTGACGGTCGAAGCTAGCAAGTCTCTAGGGTCGAGACCGTCAACCGTTTAAGGAGAACGAGGACATGAGATTTTGCGGAATAGCCATTCTTTCCTCGTTCTCCATTATGCCGTCAAAATCAACGGCTCGCCATCGGTCACAGCTACGCTATGCTCAAAATGCGCGGTGAGCGAGCCATCTGCTGAAGCAACCGTCCACTGGTCGGCGAGCACCCGAGTGCGGTGTGTACCTACCAGCACCATGGGCTCGAGGGCGATGGTAATACCGGGTCGGAGCACCAGTCCCTGGCCGGCCAGCCCATAATTCGGGACTTGCGGGCCTTCGTGCATTTGCCGCCCCACGCCGTGGCCGGAATATTCACGGGGTACGTGATAACCGTGGGCCTCCACGTGCTGCTGGATGGCGGCGGAAACATCGCCTACATGGTTGCCGGGCCGCATTTTATCGATTCCCAGTCGCAAAGCTTCTTCGGTGACCGCGATCAGCGTCTGAGCTTCCTTGCTGACCTCGCCGATCGGCACCGTAAAAGCCGAATCGCCTACAAAGCCTTCATAGATCGTCCCGCAATCCACCGAGAAAACGTCACCTTCCCGAAGCTCCCGTTTGTTGCTGGGCAGGCCATGCACCAGTTCATCGTTAAGGCTGGCATTAATCGTGGCCGGGTAAGGAAACGGGCCCGGGTAATTCAGGAATGCCGGTATGCCTCCATGATCCCGGATAAAAGTCTCAGCGATCTCATCCAGCTTGTCGGTGGTGATACCGGGGCGAATGTTCTTGCGGACCTCTTCGAGGGCCAGAGCGTTGATTTGCCCGGCCAGTTTCATCAGCTCGATCTCGGCCGGGCTTTTTAGCACGATGTTGCGCTCCCAGCTCATGTCTTGCCACCACCCACCCCTGCCGGCATCGCTGCCCCTAAATCGCGGGTCACATCTTCGATCGACTGCGCTCCATTTATTTCGACCAGAGAGCCCTCGTTGCGGTAGTAATCAATGAGCGGCGCGGTCTGCTCGAAGTAAACCTTAATGCGACGCTCGACGGTTTCGCGCTTATCATCCTCACGCTGATAAAGTTCCGACCCATCCACATCACAGACGCCGGGTTTCTTGGGTGGATTCGAAACTTCGTGGTAGATGTGACCCTCTGCTCTGCAGGTCCAGCGGCCGCTGAGGCGGCGAACCAATTCCTCTTCGTCCACGCGAATATATGGAACCACATCGACCTTTCCGCCCAAATCATTCAACATCTTGCTTAATGCCTCAGCCTGCGCAGGTGTGCGCGGGTATCCATCCAGCAAGGCGCCTTTGGCGCAATCGGGGCGGCCAAGGCGCTCTCGCACCATGGCGATGGTCACGTCATCAGGAACCAGGTCACCGCGATCCATGTAGGTCTTGGCCAGTTGCCCGAGTTCGGTTTGATTTTTAATGTTCTCTCGAAACAGATCCCCTGATGAGACATGGGCCAGGCCCAGTTTTTCGGAGAGGATCTCAGCCTGGGTGCCTTTGCCTGCACCAGGCGGACCTAACAACACAACGTAAACGGCCACGGCCCAAGGCCTTAGCGTACCAGCAGCGATTCCTCGTAGCCGTGCAGCTTCAGCTCGGCATCGATATTGAAGAAAGTCTCGCGCACTGTACCTACCACGATGAGCAAACCAGAGGAGCTGACCAGGAAGAGACCTGACTGGGCCCCACTTGAGGCGAGGAACGGAAGTAGGCGAGTGATAATGAACGGCAATACGGCGATGGCGCCCAGAAAAACCGCGCCCGGCAAGGTGATGCGACGCAGCACGGTGGTCAGGTATTTCTGCGTCGGAGCGCCGCGGCTGACTCCGGGAATCTGCGCGCCCACGCGCTTCAAGTTCTCCCCGTAATTCTGCTGAGCGAACAGAACGTCGGTATAGAAGAACGAGAAGGCGAAGACCATAAGGAAGTACAGCAGCCAATACCAACCGGCTTGTGGATTGAAGAAATTCTGGACGCCAGCGGCCAAGCTGGCGACCCAGGCTGTCTCTGAATTGGCGAAGAAGGCTGAGAGAATAGATGGCAACTGCAAAATAGCCTGGGCGAAAATCAGCGGGATCATGCCCGACATGTTCACCATCAGCGGCAGGGTGCCCTTGACGGGCATGGACATGCGATTTCCCATGCGGCGTCCCGGATACATCACAGGAACGTTACGGCGTCCCTGCTGCACATAGACGATCACAAATACGGTCAGCACCATAATGATGGCGATGGCAATCATCGAAATGATTCCGCTTACTTGACCAGTTAGCAACTGCGCAAAGTTAGCCGGAATACGAGAAATGATGCCGGCAAAAATGATGAGCGACAGGCCCTGATTGCGGATGCCATATTCCGAGATCAGTTCGCCCAACCAGATGGCGAACATAGTGCCAGCCGTCATGCTGAAGATTATGGCCGCCGAACCGAGGACGTTGGCGTCAGGGCCAAAGAATCCGAATCCCTCAACCACTTGCCCACCCGCAAAGGTGGAGAAGATATTGATCTGCCCGATGGCGGTCAATGCGGCCATGGGCACGGCAAGGTAGTAGGTCCAACGCTCCATCCATTTGCGACCTTCACGCGGATCTTCCTCCATGCGTTTCTGCAGGGAGGGAATAAGCGGCATGAGGAGTTGCAGGATGATTTGGGCAGTGATGTATGGGTAGACCCCCATGGCCAGCACCGAAAAGTTCAGTAACGTGCCGCCAGAGATCAGGTCAATCAAGCCAACCAGGGTGCTGGCTGCCGAACCCTGGTTTACGAGAGCGGCGATCACATCCCGGTCCACACCGGGTACAGGAATGTGCGCTACAAATCGATAGATCACCAGGATGACGAAAGTGATCAACAGCTTACGCCGAATATCCGGGGCGGTAAACAAAAGCCTTACATAACGATTAACCCCGGCAAATCCTCGCCTCATTTGCTTTCCTTAACCTTTCTTCTTTGGTTGGCTCAACAACTCAATGCTACCGCCGGCCGCTTCCACTTTAGCCCTAGCCCCCTTCGATGCGCGGTGGACGTGCACTTTGAGGGCTGCCTTCACTTCGCCGCGAGCCAGCAACACTATGGGGTTACGCGGATCACGCAGCAAACGCGCTTTCTCCAACGTTTCGGGATTCACCTCGCTGCTGGCTTTAAAGCCAGCCAACTGGTCAAGGTTGATCTCGTTATAGGTCTCGCGGAACGGCACGTTGAAGCCGCGCTTGAACGGCAGGCGACGGAAGAAAGGCAGGTTGCCGCCCTGGCGATACAGGTGGCCGCCGCTACCTGAGCGGGCACCTTCACCCTTGGTGCCACGGCCTGCGGTCTTACCGCGACCAGAACCGGTGCCGCGACCTACCCTGCGCCGTGGCTGGATCTTGCCTTTGTTTGGTTTCAGTTCATGCAACTTCATTGGTTATGCCTCTTCCACCTTAACTAAGTGGCTTACCTTATCGAGCATGCCGCGTAGCGCAGGAGTATCCTGGTGGACGATACTGAAATGCAGGCGCTTCAAGCCCAAAGCGCGCACTGTCTTCTTGGTGCGCTCGGTATAACCAATGGAGCTGTGCACCAAAGTCAGCTTAATTTGTTTAGCGGTTCCTTTTTTAGCCGCCATTCGTCTTGCTCCGGCGATCCCAGAAGGGTTTCAATTCTGCGACTTCTTTGCCGCGCATGGTCGCCTGGTCATCTACAGACTTGAGGCGATTCAGCGCGTCCATGGTCGCCATCACCACATTGTGAATGTTAGGGCTGCCCATGGACTTGGTGAGGATGTCTTGCACGCCAACGGCTTGCAAGACGGCGCGCACGCCACCGCCGGCGATAACGCCGGTTCCCGCTGAAGCAGGCTTTAGTAGTACTTCAGAGCCGCCTTGGCGACCCACGACGACATGCGGGATCGTGGTGCTATATAAGTGCATACGGCGCATCGTTTTGCGCGCTCGCGTGGTGGCCTTGCGAATAGCTTCGGGCACGGTGTTGGCCTTGCCAACACCGGCGCCTACCTGGCCGCTGCGGTCCCCTACCACCACAGTGACCCGGAAAGAAAACCGGCGCCCGCCTTTGACCACTTTGGCCACACGGCGGATCTCAATGGTCTTCTCTTCGAATTCAGGCCCAAAGCCTTCGCCTTGGAACTCACTTTTTTTAGTCTGTTCCGACATTCATCACTCCTAGAAATCCAGGCCTTCTTTACGAGCGCCTTCAGCCAGGGCCTTTACGCGGCCCGCGTAGCGGAAACCGCCGCGATCCAGTACGACCTGCTTGATGCCCTTGGCCTGGGCACGCCTGGCAACTGCCTCGCCAACTATGCGCGCCTGCTCGGTCTTGTTCTTGCCTTTCATCTCTTTGCGCAGTTCTCCATCGATGCTGGATGCGGAAACCAACGTGTGCCCTTGACCGTCATCGATCAACTGGGCATAGATGGCCTCCAAGCTGCGAAATACATTGAGCCGCGGGCGTTGAGTGGTACCCACCAAGCGACTGCGCACGCGCAAATGGCGTTTTTGTCGTTGAGAGCTTCGTGTTTTCGTTGCCATATCAAAACAACCTTTAAGCCACAGCAGCTTTCCCGGCTTTGCCCGCCTTGTGGCGGACGTACTCGCCCTGGTAGCGAATACCCTTGCCTTTGAAAGGCTCTGGCGGACGCACCTTGCGGATGCGGGCGGCGGTCTCGCCGACCAATTCCTTATCATGTCCACTGACGATGATCTCGCCCTTCTCACCCAGTGAGAAGCTGATCCCGGCCGCCGGTTCGACTTCGATTGGATGCGAGTATCCGACGTGAAGCACCAAGGTTTTACCCTTAATTTCGCCGCGGTAGCCAACGCCCTGCACCTCGAGTGTTTTGGAAAATCCCTGGCTGGTGCCGTGCACCATGTTGCGCACCAGGGCGCGGGCCGTGCCGTGAATAGTACGCCCAAATTTTTCTTCCGAGGCGCGTTCAACGTGCAGCACGTCGCCTTCGCGCTTGAAGCTAATGATTTCGGGGAAGGTGTGCGACATTTCGCCCTTGGGACCCTTCACCCTTACACTCGAGCCTTTAATCTCCACTTCCACACCCGAAGGGATCTCAATAGGCATGCGTCCAACTCGTGACACTAGTCCTCCAAAATAGGCTCTCGACCTACCAAACCTTACACAGGATTTCTCCGCCCACGCCCAACTGGCGCGTCCGGCGGCCGCTCATTACGCCTTTGGGTGTAGAAAGAATCGCAACACCCAAACCAGAAAGCACCCACGGGATCTCGCTTCGCTTGGCATAAATGCGGCGCCCAGGCGAGCTGACCCGCTCCAGGCCGGAAATCACCGAGCGACGTTCGCGGCGATTGCCGATGTATTTCAAGTGAATGCGCAGCACCTTGAACCCGGTGAGGTCGTCATCAACGACTTCGTGGCCTTCAATGAAGCCTTCCTCTTTCAAGATAGCCGCGATAGCCGCTTTCAACTTGGAGCTTGGCATGGCCACTAAGGTGTGCCCCGCCATGATTCCATTGCGGATGCGAGTGAGCAAGTCGGAGATGGGATCGTTCACAGACATTCGTACTCCTCTGCGCCTACCAGGAGGCTTTCACCACGCCGGGGATTTTGCCTTCCAAGGCAAATTGGCGGAAACAAATGCGGCACAGGCCAAAGCGGCGCATATAGCCGCGCGGACGCCCGCAAATCTTGCAGCGATTGCGTACGCGAATGGTGTATTTACGTCGCGATTCCCGCGTAATAATTGATTTCTTCGCCATACTTAGCCCTCTCTCCTGAAGGGCATTCCCAAGGCTTGCAATAGCGCCCTGCCTTGTTCATCATTCTTCGCCGTGGTGCCGATACTGATCTCCAACCCGCGCACCGACTCGATGCTGTCGTATTGGATCTCAGGGAAGACCAGCTGCTCATTGAGGCCCAGCGTGTAGTTGCCGCGGCCATCAAACGAGTTCGGCGAGATGCCGCGAAAGTCGCGCACCCGCGGCAGCGCCAGGTTGACCAAACGGTCGAAAAACGCCCACATGCGGTCGCCGCGCAACGTGACCTTGACACCGATGGCCACCCCTTCGCGCAGCTTGAAATTGGCGATGCTCTTGCGCGCCTTGGTGACCACGGGTTTCTGCCCGCTGATCACGGTCAGATCCTGCACAGCGCCATCCAAAGCCTTGGGCTCAGTCATGGCCTTGCCAATGCCGATATTCAAAGTAATCTTCTTCAATCGCGGCACTTCCATGACATTATCCAGACCCAAGCTCTTTTGCAGGGCCGGGACAATCTCCTTTTGGTACCGCTCTTTCAAATAATGCGCCATCTAAGCTCCAAAAATTCAGTCGATCTGCTTTCCGCAGTTCTTGCAAACGCGGTGCGCCTTGCCATCTTCTCCGCGCTGAATGCCCACACGCGCGGGCTTGCCGCACTTAGGGCAGACCAGCATCACGTTCGAGATGTGAAGCGGCGCTTCGAACTCGATCACGCCCGGGTTCAGCTGGCGGCCCTGGGTCTGCACGGCGCGTTGGTGCTTCTTGCGGATATTGAGCTTCTGTACCACAAGACGCGCTTCTTTAGGCAGGACTTTGATCACTTCGCCGCGCTTGCCTTTATCGTGTTCTTTGCCGGTGACAATTTCTACCGTGTCACCTTTGCGGATCTTGGTCTTCACAATAGTCTCCAGACCTACAGTACTTCCGGCGCCAATGACACAATACGCATGAAGCCTTTATCGCGTAGTTCTCGGGCAACCGGCCCGAAGATACGGGTGCCCTTGGGGTTAGTCGTGGTGCCGTCCAGGATCACGGCGGCGTTGTCGTCGAAGCGAATGTACGAACCGTCTTCGCGGCGCCACTCTTTGGCTACCCGAACGATAACGGCGTGAACGATATCGCTTTTCTTTACGGCGCCCTGCGGAATGGCACTCTTGACGGTGCCCACGACAATGTCGCCAACCGCACCATAACGGCGTTTGGTCCCGCCGGAAACTTGAATCACGAGCAGTTCACGAGCCCCGGTATTATCGGCCACTTTAAGCCGCGTTTCCTGCTGGATCATTACACGACCTCTTCTTTTTCTCGGCCGTGCAGGATCTCAGCCACCACCCAACGCTTGGTGCGCGATATGGGGCGGCTTTCCACCAGGCGCACCTGGTCGCCGACTTTGCAGTTCAACTCATCGTGCGCAACCAGCTTGTGCTGCGACTCCACAACCTTGCCATAGAGAGGATGCCGAAACGACTGGCTCGTTCGCACCACCACAGTCTTCTGCATCTTATTGCTGGTAACCACGCCTTCAACTTGGCGACGTTTGTTCATTTGGCACCTTCCGCTTTAGCTTCCGCCTTGGCCTCGGATCGTTTTTCCTTCAGGATGGTTTCCATGCGCGCCACATCGTGGCGCAACAAACGCGGCTGGTTCTGGTCCTTCAATTCGCCAGTGGCGATCTGGAAACGCATCTTCATCAACCTCTCGCGCGCCGCGTCCAGCTCCTGCTCGAGCTTTTCGACGGGCATCTTGCGGATCTCCGCGGGTTTCATAGATTTACTCACTCAAAAACTCCGTGCGCCCGATGATCTTGGATCGGACCGATAGCTTGTGCATGGCCAACGTCAATGCGGTATAGGCAACGTCCTTGGGCATACCGGCAACTTCGAAAAGGATTCGCCCAGGTTTGATCACCGCGGCGTAGAATTCCACGTTGCCCTTCCCCTTGCCCATGCGCGTCTCTGCCGCCCGCTTGGTAATAGGCTTGTCGGGGAAAACTCGGATCCAAACTTTCCCGCGGCGCCGCGCTTCGCGCACGATGGCGCGGCGGGCAGCTTCCAGCTGGCGGGCGGAAACCCAGCCGGGTTCCAGCGCTTGCAACCCATATTCCCCATATTGCACCTCGGCGCCGCGCTGCGCTTTTCCGCGCATGCGGCCGCGATGCATCTTGGGGAATTTGAAATTTTTCGGTGCCAACATATTTATCCTAGTCGTACTCTCAATTCTCTAGTCTCCAATCTCCAATCTCAAAACAGACGGGAGATTTGCGATTGGAGAAACCAGTTCATTCGCTGACGTACACGCCTTCCGTCGCTTCAGGTTCCTTTTCCAATTGGAATTCAGCTTCGCCTTTATAAATCCAAACCTTCACTCCGATGGCGCTATATTGCGTATCGGCCTTGGCGAACGCGTAATCAATATCCGCGCGCAACGTATGTAGCGGAACTCTGCCTTCTCGCAGCCAGACTCGACGAGACATATCCGAACCGCCTAAGCGCCCGGCGATTTCCACTTTCACGCCCTCGGCGCCAGCGCGCATGGTCTGCTGCAAGGCGCGGTTGAGAGCGCGGCGATAGCTAATGCGCCGTTGAAGTTGGTCGGCGATGTTTTCCGCCACAAGTTGAGCGTCCAGATCAGGCTCTTTGATCTCCTTGATATCCAATTCGATCTTGATACCCACCAAGGCTTCGAGCGCCTTGCGAATCTCTTTGACGTTTTCGCCTTTCTTACCGATCAGGATTCCAGGCTTGGCTGTATGCACCTGGATCTTCACATTTCCCGGGAAGCGCTCGACTTCGATCTTCGAGATTCCAGCGCGCGGCGCCATCGAATGCACCAGGCGGCGGATCTCAAAATCCTGGTGCAGGCGGTTCACGTAATCCTTGCCCTCGGCGAACCAGCGACCGTCCCAGGTCTTGTTGAATTTCAGGCGAAAGCCAATTGGGTGTACTTTTCGACCCATACTTCTCCTATTCAGTGGGCGCAACCGGTGCAGCCGCGGCGCTTTCGCGTTCACGCAGCACGATGCTAACGTGGGCTGCCCGCCGCAGCCAGGGCTTGAAGCGGCCCCGGGCACCATAGCGGCGCCAGCGGCGCGTGGGCGCTTCATCCGCAGTAATCTTGTGCACATACAGCTCGGCGCGGCTCACGCCCATGTTCTTTTCCGCATTCGCAATGGCCGATTTCACTAATTTCGACACTGGATGCGCCGCTTTGCTTGGCACGAATTTCAAAATGTTCAGCGCTTCTTCGGCGTTTTTGCCGCGCACCAGGTCCACGACCAGGCGCAGCTTCTGCGCGGAAATCGAAACGTTACTGACTTCAGCCTTGATGTCGTGCGCCATCGTTATCCTTCAGTGGCCTCAGCCGTCGGAGTGATTTCAGCGGCCTTCGCGCTTACGTGACCACGGAAGGTCCGCGTAGGCGCAAATTCTCCCAGGCGATGGCCAACCATGTTTTCCGTAATGTAAATAGGCACATGCCGGCGCCCGTCGTGCACGGCAATGGTGTGCCCGACCATTTGCGGGAAGATCTGGCTGGCACGCGACCAGGTGCGAATGACGGTCTTTTCTTTGCGCTCGTTCATCGCTTCGATCTTCTTTAATAACTTAGGATCAACGTACGGCCCTTTTTTTAATGAACGTCCCATAGCTCTTCCTTAACTCCTACGTTTGGTGCTGCGACCACGCAAGATATAGCGATTGGTGCGCTTATTGAGGCGCGTCTTCTTGCCCAGCGTCGGCTTGCCCCAGGGGCTCTTGGGTCCCGGCATACCGATTGGTTGGCGGCCTTCGCCGCCGCCGTGGGGATGGTCACGCGGGGTCATCGCCGAACCACGCACCGCAGGACGGCGGCCGCGGTGGCGGCTGCGCCCAGCCTTGCCGAGCGATACGTTACCGTGATCGATGTTGCCGATCTGCCCGATCGTGGCGTAACAGGTCTGGCGGATCAAACGAATCTCGCCCGATGGCATGCGGATTTGCGCAAACTCGCCTTCCTTGGCGTTGAGTTGAGCCGCTCCGCCAGCAGAGCGCACCATCTGGCCGCCCCGCCCCTCGTTCATCTCGATGTTATGAATCAAGGTGCCAGTGGGGATGTTGGCCAGCGGTAACGCGTTGCCGAGCTGGATCTCCGCAGTGTCGCCCGACATCACAGTGGCGCCGACCTTCAAGCCTGCCGGCGCAATAATGTAACGCTTCTCGCCGTCGGCATAATGCAACAATGCCAAGTAAGCGGTGCGGCCAGGGTCGTATTCGATTCCGGCAACACGTGCAGGGATCCCGTGCTTTTCGCGCCGGAAGTCCACCACGCGCGTGCGCTGTTTGTGGCCGCCGCCCTGGTGGCGGACCGTCACCTTGCCGCGGAAATTGCGCCCACCCTTGCCGACCTTCTTGGACAATAGGGAGCGTTCGGGCTTGCTCTTCGTAATCTCATCGAAAGTATGCCCAGACATACCCCGGCGACCGGGGGAGGTTGGATTGTATTTCTTGATCGCCATTACTTCACACCCTCAAACACATCCAGCGTCTGGCCAGGGGCCAACGTGATGATGGCTTTCTTAGTTTTGCTGCGGCGCAGACGCTGGCGCCGGTTCTGTGCAATGCGAGCACGCTTCGGGCCTACATTCATCACATTCACACGCTGCACTTTCACGTTGAACAGCAATTCAATGGCGTCTTTGATCATGGCTTTGGTGGCGCCTGAATCTACTTCGAAGGCCACCTGGTGCAGCTTGGTGTTCTGGAAGTTTGATTTCTCAGTGATCAGCGGTCTGCGCAATATATCGTAAACAGTAGTCATTTCATTTACCCAAAAGTGACTCGATCGCCTTGATCGAGTCCAGAGGAAGAATCAATTTGTCGTAGCCCAGCAAATCGCGAATATTGATGTAATTCGCCAGCAGCGCTTTGAAGACCGGCAAGTTGCGCCCGGCGCGGAGCACGTTGGCGTAATTTTCGTCTTTCCGCGAAAGCACCAGCAAAGCAGTACCTTCTCCGGCAAGGTTGTTCACAGCTTCAGCAACGAGCTTGGTTTTCGGCTGATCCAATCCGAAGGAGTCCACTAACACGATCTCATTGCCGGCGGCCTTTGCAGATAAAGCCGACCGCAGGGCAGCCTGGCGCATCTTCTTGGGCATGTCCTGACTGTAATCGCGCGGCTTGGGCGTGTGCACTTTGCCTCCGCCCACCCATTGCGGCGCCCGCGTGGATCCCTGGCGAGCGTTGCCGGTGCCTTTCTGGCGCCAAGGTTTCCTACCACCGCCGCTGACTTCGCTGCGGGTCTTGGTGCTGTGCGTACCTGCACGGCCATTCGCCATTTGTCGCGTATAAGCCTGGTGCATCAGGTCGTTGTTGATGGGCGCCTCGAAGATCGCCGCCGGAAGTTCCGCCTGCTGGTCGAGTTTTTTGCCTTTGATGTTGTAGACGTCTAATTTCATATCTCTATTCATCCGCGGGCTAGGCCTTGCGGGACTCCCGGATGGTGACGACCGATCCTTTGCCGCCTGCAACCGCGCCGTACACGCCGAGAAGATTCTTTTCTGCGTCTACGAACACAACTTTCAAATTCTGAGAGGTCACGCGTTGGACACCCATATGCCCGGGCATTCGCTTGCCTTTGAAAACATGCCCCGGGTTAGTGTTGGCGCCAATGGCACCGACTGATCTCTGCCGGTCCGATTGACCGTGGGTAATGGGTCCACCATGAAAACCATGGCGTTTCATCGCGCCAGCGAAGCCTTTGCCTTTGCTGACGCCCACGATATCCACGTGGTCACCCACTGTAAAGTTCTGCACGGTGAGCGAGTCGCCTTCTTTAACTTCCGGCTGTTTTGCGCGGAACTCGCGCAGATAGCGGAGCACAGGCGCTTTCACTCGGTTGAGATGGCCCAGTTCTCCACCGCTCATATGCTTGGTTTTGGTTTCGCCGAAACCCAATTGCACCGCACTGTAACCCTCACGGTCGGGCCGGCGGATCTGGGTGACAAAACAAGGCCCAGCTTCGATGAGCGTGACGGGAATTGCCCGGCCTTGCTCGTCGAAAATCTGGGTCATGCCGATTTTCTTGCCAATAAGCCCTTTGAACATCCTCAATTCACTCCTAGTCAGTATGGGGACTGTCGATCTGGGCTAGATCGCACCATCCCGCTGCGGCTCAGTCAACTCGAGCGTGGAAAGGTTTTTATCCTTCCTAAGCAAGGTTCTTGAACCGCCCCGAGGCAACCTAATTTTTGATTGCCACTTTCAATTTTAAAAGCCCCAAACTATACCAAACAGTTGCTTCCGCGTCCAGTCAAGGAAAGCTTTGCTTTCCGCAGTTGTGAGGAAGCCGAAGGCTGACGAAGCAACCTCCGATCTCCGCAAAGGATTGTGCCTAGATCTTTATCTCGATATCCACGCCAGCCGGCAAATTCAGGCGCATCAGCATGTCGATGGTCTTTGAGTCCGGGTCCAGCACGTCGATGATGCGGTTATGCGTGCGAATCTCGAAATGCTCATGCGAATCTTTGTCAATGAAGGTTGACCGGCGCACGGTGAACATCTCGCGCTTGGTCGGCAACGGTACCGGACCCACGACGCGGGCGCCGGTGCGCTCGGCGGTTTCCACGATGCGTTTGGCCGACTGATCGATCACGCGGTGATCGTAGGCTTTGAGGCGGATACGGATCTTCTGCTTGGTAGTCGCCATCTTATTCCAAGATCTTGGTGATCACGCCGGCGCCCACAGTCAGGCCACCTTCGCGGATGGCGAACTTGGAGCCCTGCTCCAGCGCCACTCGCGAGCCCAGCTCGACCTGCAGGTTCACGTTATCACCCGGCATGACCATCT
>DATDRZ010000103.1:0-2871 GCA_035291465.1 Anaerolineales bacterium | reverse complement strand
AAGCTGAATGACAGCAACCTGAAGTTCACCATCCCGGAGCCGTTCGCGCCGTTCCTGGACTATCTGACCTTTGGCGTGCTCCCGAAACATGTCTTGGAAGGCGTGCCTCCGGAAGGGTTGGACACGGCTGAATTCAACAACACCCCGATTGGCAGCGGCCCATATAAGTTCGATCACCTGATCCTGGAGCAGGGCCAGATCAACGGCGTCGTTCTAACCTCTTTCGAAAACTATTACAGTAAGAAACCTTTTGTTCCTCAGGTAGTGTTTCGGTATTTCCCCTCGTCTGCCACCGCATTGGAAGCATACGAGCAAGGCGATGTGTTAGGCATCAGTCGTATCTCGAAAGACGTGCTCAACGAAGCGCTGGCGCAACCTAATTTGTCCGTTTACACCAGCCGCATGCCTCAAATCAGCATGGTGCTGTTAAACCTGAATAACCCGGAAGCCACGTTTTTGCAGGAACCGGAAGTCCGCCGGGCGTTACTGCTGGGATTGAACCGCCAGCGCATGATTTCCAACCTGTTGCAGGGCCAGGCTATCGTTGCCGACGGGCCGATTTTCCCCGGTTCGTGGGCCTATTTCGATGGAGTCGAGCACCTCGAATATGACCCGGATCAGGCGATCACATTGTTGAAGAGCGTCGGTTACGTGATCCCCGCGGAGGGGGGAGCGGTACGCGCCAAGGAAGGCAAGTCCTTGACCTTTACGATGCTGCATCCGGACGATGAACTGCACACAAAGCTGGCGGAGACCATGCAGGCCAGTTGGGCACAGATCGGTATGCAGGTTAACTTGCAGCCCGTTCCGTATGACCGCATGGTGTTCGACTATCTCGGTCCGCGCTCGTATCAGGCTGCCCTCGTTGATTTGAACCTGGCGCGCACCCCGGACCCGGATCCGTATCCGTTCTGGCACCAGGCCGAGGCTACGGGTGGGCAGAATTACTCGCAATGGGACAACCGCACCGCCAGCGAATATCTGGAACAGGCGCGCGTCAACACGGATTTTGACGTGCGCACGCGTCTGTATCGCAACTTTCAGGTAATGTTTGCCAAAGAGATGCCGTCTCTACCTTTGTATTATCCGGTATATTCCTTTGGGGTCGATTCGCAGGTATTAGGCGTGCAGGTTGCGCCCCTGTCCGATATCAGTGACCGCCTCGCGCTGATCACCGACTGGTATCTGGTCACGCGCCGTGCACTGGAGACAACACCCGAAGCGACAGCAGAGCCGTAATTTATTGATAAAATAAATCTGATCTGAAAATAAATCAGGCGGCGATTGGAGCGAGGGATTGTTGAAGGGATACTTGAAATCCCAGCCGCTCCAATCGTTTCACCAGTCGTTTGGCAGTTGCTTCAGGGCGACGTTTATCAAAATAGTCACCCCCCAGCTCATGATAAGGTTCTTTGCGTTGAATGATATGGTAGGCGATAATCAAGATCGAGTGTTCCAGAGCGACAATCGCTTTCTTCTTACCTCTACGGCTCGCCAGGCGATGATATTGAGCGGAGAGATAGGTGTTCTTGGTATGCGAAGCTGCATTTGCGGCATGGTTCAAAGCCAGCCCCAAAGCGTGATTGCCTTTCGTGGTTTTACCCGAGCGGCGCTTTCCAGCGCTTTCGTTATTCCCAGGAGCCACGCCCGCCCAAGAAGCCAGGTGGTCGGCGGAAGGAAAACGGCTCATATCTGTACCGATCTCGGCAATAATGACTTCGGCGGTTTGGCGAGCCACACCGGGGATGGTGTCGAGCAATGCCACCGCTTCCTCAAAAGGGCGGCAATATTCCTGGATCTGTTCATCAAAGCGCACAATCGTCTCGTCCAAACCGTCAATCTGGCACAACAATTCCGTCAAAACAAAACGATGATGGGACTTGAGCTGACCTTGGAGCGCTTTCGCCAGCAGTTCGCGTTTCTCGCGCATGCGGCCTTTTGCCAATTCAGCCATCTCCTCGGGCGAAGACTTACCTTCCAGCAAAGCCTGCAAGATGGCTCGTCCAGAAACGCCGGTGACATCGGTTGCCACACTTGCCAACTTGATATTGGCGCTTTCCAAAACCTTCTGAAGCCGATTGACCAAGCTGGCGCGTTCCTTCACAAAAGTGCTCCGGTAGCGGGTCAGTTCGCGCAACTCGCGCTGCCCGCGCGGTGGCACAAAGCTGGCTTTGAGCAAGCCATGCCGCAAGAGTTCAGCAATCCACTCCGCATCTTTGATATCCGTCTTACGTCCCGGTACCGCTTTGACGTGTTGGGCATTCACCAACAACACTTCAATGTTGTTCTCCAGAATGTTGAAGACCGGTTTCCAATATTCACCCGTGCTCTCCATCGCCACATGGCTGACACCTTGCTCCATCAACCAATCCGACAAGACCAGCAAATCAGGCGTCATCGTCCCAAAAGTGCGCGTTTCCTTGCGCAGCCCGCCTTGCAGGTCAGCTACGATAATCGCAGCCACGACCGTCTTCTTGTGAACGTCCAGACCGGCACAATGCGTATGAACAATCTCCATGCTAATTCCTCCAAGTCGCTATTCCCGGCTTACGCGGATGTCCAAAGATCGGAATCTGATCTACGTGCTCACCAAACGGTGGCGACAATCGGCGGTGCCTACAGACATCCAGGTCAGACTTCTCATCAGGCTCATAGCACCAGTTACAAAACGACCTCTGTGTCAGCCGAGTGTTCGGGTTATAGCACATTTTCATGCTTGGTGGTGAAAAATTTTTCATGGCGACTTCTCAAAAAAAAGGGGGGGGCAATGGGGTGTTTTGGCATCGAAAGCGCCGAGGCCAGTCTATCCGTGTTGCGCAAAGAACTCTCTGCCCTGCGGGCGCGCGGCGAGGCAGTATTGGTGAAATAAAG
>DATDRZ010000102.1:0-3475 GCA_035291465.1 Anaerolineales bacterium | reverse complement strand
GCCATCCTCCAGGCAGCGCAAAAGCGCCTGGCGCTCACCCTGCCTGTGGTGAATATCGGCTTCGGCGTGGACTGCAAAGTAAGCCAAGGCTGTGGGGCTGTCGACGCCATAATTCCTGCGCAAGCCATCCATCTTCTCCCGCGAGACTTCAGGCTGCTGGGATTCGTAGGCGTAAAGAGCCGCCAGCGCCCCTGCGCTTCCTTCGCCGGTCAAGCGACCGAAAGCATGCACGATGGCTTCCGCCGCCGGATGCCAGTCAGCGCTGGCCACACCCTCCCGGTCGAGACCCAGGCCTTCGGCGAAATCCAGCCACAATTCGTTGTGGGCTTTGGGCACCATCCTTTCGTCGGCCAGGTTGCGCTCGAGTTCAGCGCGAATAAGCGGATCGTCAGCAGAGTCGATCGCCGCTTCCAGATAGCGCGGAAACGCGGCGACGTGGGGATAATAGACCTGGGCGTATGTTGCCAGCTGCTCGCCGCTCAGTTCACCGCGCTGCCAGGCGACGTAGAATGGATGGCAAAGGATCGAGCGGGACTTAATCAGCTGATCGAGGCGGTCGATCGTTTCTTGGGATTGCATGGTCGGACTCCTTTCAACACTTTAATGGGGATGAAAACACCGTGCCTTCCCGGCTAAGCCTTTATTATAGTCCAAATTCTGACAAATCAAGTCCTAATTAGTATGCGCTCCAGGAATGCCAGAGAGATAAAAACGAACCTAACGGTTAACCGCGCTGCGACGTAGCCCGCTTGGAGGGGAACGGGTCTCGGACTAAAATCACTAGCAAGCCGCGCGCCAGACGAATTAGCCCCTGGCCGCTAAAATCTTCGAGGAGGCGGCTGATGACCTCGCGCGAATTGCCCAATTCGGCGGCGATCTCCTGATGGGTGGTGCGGATTGGGTTCTGAACCCTGCTTCGCACCATTAGAAACGAAGCGAGGCGCGTGTCCATGCGGCGGAAGGCCACCTCGTCCACGATGATCATCACGCTGACGAGGCGTTGTGAGAGCAGGTCAAAAACGAAGCCGCGCCACAGGTCGTACCGGCATTCTCGAGTTTTCATGACCTAGGTTTAATACATTAAATCAATGCTTGCAATAGAGCAATTTCATCAACTCTTCCAAGACCTCCCCCCCAGAAAAGGCATTGAATCGACGATCCCGGAATCACGGAAGGTCACAGACTATCAGATCTGGTAGTTGATTCTGGTCGCTTCTATTTTATACTTTTGAAAATTTGCACATGGTAGTGGAGAGGACTCAATCGTCTGAGTCTTCGCGATTCGCCAATTATTTTATACCGATGGGAATTTTAGACCAAATGGCTCCTGACCAATCATATACTGATTTTTTCCTGCAAGGAGGTAGCCATGTCCGTACGTAAGAAAACGATTTCCATTATTGTGGCCACGGTGATCTTCCTGATCGGATCCTTGTCGTTCATTGCCCGCTTCGTGTTATTGCGCAGCTACACACAATTGGAAACCCGGGACATCAGCCGTAACGTGGCTCGCGTCGAGGATGCCTTGTTCACCGAGGTCGGCAACCTGAACCGCACGGCCGGCGATTGGGCCAATTGGGACGACACTTACGCCTTTGCCCAAGGAAACTACCCGGAATATCCTGCCGATAACCTGATGGACGCCGCCTTCGATACCCTTCGGCTAAACCTGATGCTTTTCCTGGATTGTTCTGGCACACCCACCTTCGGCAAAGCCTACGATTTGACCGCCTATCAGGAGATTCCCGTTCCCGGGGAGTTCCTGCCGCGCCTTTCCAGCCAGCCTCTATTCACCTGCCAGACGGGTACGGAAGAAGCCCTGACCGGGATCATACTCCTCGACCAGCATCCCCTGTTGCTCGCCGCCCGGCCGATCTTGACTAGCGACCAAAGCGGGCCGCCTATGGGCACCCTAGTTGTCGGTCGTTTCCTGGACGCGGAGGAAGTAGCGCGATTATCCCAAGTGACTCACCTCGCGGTGGATGTGACGCCCTTGAACTCGCCCACGCTGGCGCCTGAGTTGCAAGAGGTCTTGGCTTCATTTTCGCAAGAGCAGCCTGTCTCCGTGCAGCCTCTGGACGAACAAACGGTCCTTGGCTACGGTCTGGTGCGAGATATCTCCGGGGAGCCAGCCTTAATGATCAAGGTCGAGATGGCGCGTGACACTTACCGGCAAGGACAGACCAGCCTTTCGTATTTCACCATTGCCCTGCTGGTGGCCTGCCTGATTTTCGGGGGCGTGATCCTCTTCCAGCTGGAAAAAGTGGTCATCACCCGCCTGGCGCGCCTAAACCACAAAGTCCAGGAGATCGGCGCCAGCAAGGATCACTCCTACCGCTTACCGCTTGAAGGCAAAGATGAGCTGACCAATCTTTCGACCGAGATCAACCGCATGTTAGCCTCCCTCGAGCAGTCTGAGCAAGCTCAACGCCAGTTGGAACGCCGCAATATCCTGCGCGCTGTCCCGGACCTGATGTTCGTGCTCACACAGGATGGCGAACTCATCGAGGTCAAGGCCGACCTAGCAAACCGCTTGAATCTTGATCCGCAGGATTTGATCGGCAAGAACCTCAACCTTTTGGGTTTTTCTGACGAAGCCATCGGGCAGATCACACACGCCATCTACCAGGCGCTCCACACGGGGGAAGAGCAGGCTTTCGAGATTACCTACTCCACCACCGACAGCGAACTTTTTTACGACGTGCGCATGGTCGCCCTGAACGATAGCGAAGTGCTGGCCGTGGCGCGCGACATCACTGGGCGCAAGCAGGCCGAGGAGGCTTTGCGGGAAAGCGAGGAGCGCTATACCCTGGCCGTGGCCGGCGCCAGAGATGGCATCTGGGACTGGGACTTACGCACGGATAAGATCTATTTTTCGCCGCGCTGGCAAGCCATGCTCGGCTATTCGGAGGGGGAGATCAGCGACGACGCCGAAGACTGGTTCCGGCTCATCCATCCGGAGGATCAAGAATCGTTCCACAAGCAAATCGCGGCTCACCTGGAAGGATCGACCAACCACCTGGAGAGCGAGCTGCGCGTGCTGCACAAGGACGGCGCCTACCGCTGGATGCTTTATCGTGGCCTGGCCGTGCACCGCAACGGCAGCAAACCCGCTCGCCTGGCCGGTTCTCAGACCGACACTACCGAGCGTAAGTACTTCGAGCAACAACTCCAGCACAAGGCGCTGCACGACGAACTGACCAACCTGCCCAACCGCACGTTGTTTATGGACCGCCTCAGCCACGCCCTCGACCGCGCCAAGCGCCACCCCGATTTCAGAGCTGCGGTCCTGTTCTTCGATCTTGACCGCTTCAAATTGATCAACGACAGCCTCGGTCACGCCATGGGCGATCTACTCCTGGTAGCCATCGCTCGCCGGCTGACCGTCACCCTGCGTCCCGGCGACACCATCTCGCGCTTCGGCGGCGATGAGTTCGCTATCCTGGTCGAGGACGTTCAAAATGTCGGCGATGCC